>JANRJG010000039.1 GCA_033875315.1 Candidatus Methylacidiphilales bacterium | reverse complement strand
CTTACGCCGGGCTTGTGCAAGAACCTACGAAGAACTCATGCGGGCGGTCGCAGACTGCTTGTCACTGTTCACTCCACAAGAATGTATCAACTACTTCACTCATGCACATTATGTGTCTATATGATCCGGAAATGCTCTAGTCTGAACGATGCAGTGGATTTACCACGAAGAGCGCGAAGTTCGCGAAGTCATTGGGGTTTGGACTAAGCAAATTTTCGATTCACCAATCGGTGAGTTCAAGTCCAACCCTGATTTTCATCGGGGTTGGATTACTCCTTAGGACCATCGATGCCAAAAGTTTCTGCTTCGCGTTCTTCGCGTCCTTTGCGGTGAACTTCATTTTCCCGGCTTGGAGCTTATTCGGACACCCCCTAGAGCCGTCTTTAATCTCAAACCGAATCCAACGCCACTTTTTCAATCCGCCGCACCGGGTGTTTGAGGAAACGCTCCGCCATGCGTCCGAAATGGGCGGGCAGGTCGGTCAGGTAAACCTCGGTTCCCCCGACCCCCTCCGTCGCCGCCAGCATCCCGTGGCCATGGAGATAGCGCCGCACCGACTGCGCACAGGCGAAGGCCGAATCGACCAAAATCCGCCCCGGGCCGAGCAGGCGGGAAAGCACGGGTTTGAGCAGCGGGTAATGGGTGCAGGCCAGGACCAGGGTGTCCACCCCGGCCTCCTCCATCGGACGCAAGTATTCGCGCAGCACCAATGCCGTCACCTCGTGGTCCAGCCAATCTTCCTCGATCAACGGCACCAACAGGGGAGTGGGCAACGAGGTCAACTGGGCAGCGGGCAGGCGTTGGAGGATCAAATTCTGGTACACCCCGCTGCCAATGGTTCCGGCCGTACCGATGATCCCGATGCGACCCTGCGGGCTGGCCGCCACCGCTGCTTCCACCCCAGGCTCGATCACGCCCAAGACCGGCACCGTGCATTCCCGGCGCAGGGTCTCCAGGGCAAAGGCCGAGGCTGTGTTGCAGGCGACCACAATCATCTTCACATCGCCGGCCACGAGAAAACGGGCAATTTCCCGGCTGTAGCGGGTGATGGTGGCCTCGGACTTGTTGCCATAGGGAACCCGGGCGGTGTCGCCGACGTAAACCAACCGTTCCGAAGGCAGGATTTCTTCAATGGCCCGGACCACGGTCAATCCACCGACACCGGAATCAAAAATACCGATGGGACGGGAATCGTTCATGGTTTCGCTTCCTGTTCGGGTTGCGGGCTTTCCGGGGCAGGCGGGACGGGCGCAGGCTCCGGGGGGGGCGGCGGTGGCGCGGGAACGGCAGGCGAGGGTTCCACGGGTTGCGCGGGTTCGACGGGTTGAGGGGCCGGGGCGGCGGATTCTTCCGGCACTGGAACCGCCGGAGGAGCCTCCACCGCGGCAGGGGGCGTGGATGGAGTTGGAATCTGAGGTGGCGTGGGCGCCGTCGTGGAAGTTTCGGGCACGGGAACGGGAACGGCCACCGGTGGCGGAGCGGGTGCGGGAGCGGGAGTGGGCGTAGGAACTGGAGCGGGAGCGGGAACGGGGGCCGTTGGGGGAGGCCGGACCCAGACATGCCCGGGATCCACCACGCGGACATAGGCCTTCAATCCCTCATAAACGGCCGCCGCTATTTTTTCGCGGTAAGCTCCGTCGGAGATGAGTCCAGCATCGACGGTGTTGCTCATGAATCCCCCCTCGACCAGAACGGCAGGGGCGTGGCTTTCACGCAGTACCACGAATCGCGCGCGTTTCACCCCGCGGTCGCCGGCCCGGCTATGCAAAAGGGCGATTTTCCGGTGGACAAAATCCGCCAGCAGAATGTTGTGATAATTCATCCGATTGCCCGGGTTGCTGTCGAGATCCGAGGTCCGCAAAATCCCCTGCGAGGAAGTGGAAGGGGTTCCCTGGGGCGAGAGGGCGAAGGTTTCGACCCCATGCGACACCCGGGGACCGGAATTGTAGTGCAGACTGACAAAGATATAACCCGGATAGCGCAGGGTGAACGCCGCCCGGTCCTCCAACGTGATGAAGACATCGGTCGTCCGGGTCATGACCGAGGGAATGCCCGCTTCCTTGAGCATCCGTTCCAAGCGGCGGGCCGTATCAAGGGCGGCGGTTTTTTCCTGGTAGCCATCCCGCGTCCGGGCCCCATTGTCCGCCCCCCCATGCCCGGGGTCCAGGATCACCCCGCGGAAGGGGCGCGGGGGGACCGCCTTTTCTTTGTGGATGAGCGGTTCGAAAAGCATGATGACGTCGGCTTTGGAGACGAGCGTGCGCCCCTGCTCATCCAAACCCAGCGGGAAGCTCATCCACACCTTACTGCCATTGAGCACGCATTCATTGGAATTCGGGCGGAAGACCACGCTCAAACCCTTGCCTTTCAATTCAAAATAGTCGTCGTTGGGAATCTCCGGGACCGTGAGACCGTAGAACTTCGCGAACGATTCCAACGTCACATAGGACCTTCCCCGCAGCCTCACTTCTTCCCACACCGGGTCGGCCGCATGGACCATCGTTCCCAAGGCCAACAGAAGGACTAAGGTCCACCGTAGTCGGAAGCCTTTCATGATGCTCCACGGGCCTTGATCGGACAGGAAACATTGTCGATCAGCCGGGTCCCGCCACAGAAGACCGCCGCACAAAGCCTGCCCCCGGACCACTCCACATAATCCACCCGCAGTCCCGGCGATCGCGACAACAACCGGACCCCGGCCCGCTCAGCCGCCCCCGCGGAAAGGGCGCCACGGGCCGCTTGGCGGAGCAGTCGGGGAAAGGCCAGCGCCTGTTCGTACGCTTCCCGGGAAAGGTACGCATTGCGGGAACTCATCGCCAATCCCCGTCCATCCCGGTGGGTGGGGACCCGCACCACCCGGATCGGAAACCAAAGATCCCTCACCATCCTTTCAATCACCTCGCATTGCTGGGCGTCTTTCTGTCCGAAGACGGCGAGGTCCGGTTGAACGATGAGAAAAAGCTTGGCCACCACCGTGGTCACCCCGTCGAAATGCCCCGGGCGCGAACGCCCGCATCGTCCCGCCGACAAAGCTTTTTCTGCGACCACGGTCGAATCGTCCGGAAGATACAAATCCCGGGGGGAAAACACCACATCCACCCCGGATGTCCGGCAAAGGGCCCGATCCCGAGCAGCGGGACGGGGATAACGCGAAAAATCTTCCCGGGGTCCGAATTGGCGGGGATTCACGTAGATGCTCACCACCACCCGGTCCCCCAAGTTGCGAGCCCGCCGGACCAGACTCAGATGCCCTTCGTGGAGCGCCCCCATGGTGGGCACCAGCACCAACTTTTCCCCGCTGGCACGCCAATCCAGGGCCAGGCGCTGCATCATTCGGGGCGATGTGACGATTTTCACGGGGCGTATAAAAACGGCCATCGTAACGGCCCTTTCGCGGCTGACCATCCCAATTTGTCCCTCCCCCCTCCAGTTGCCCATTCCTGCCACCCACCATCGCGTTGCACTTGCCCAGCATCGTCTTTTTGGCAATACTTTGGTGATGTCGGAAGAAATACAAACGCCCGCCCGCGAATCCTCGTCCAATGAAGGCACGGCCAAAGCCTCCATCGGCGCCTTCGCCCTTTCCATCATCTTGCACAGCGCCGCCCTCCTGCTCGTGGGCGGCTATGTCATTTTCGAAGGCGTGGTGCCCAAGACGGTCTTCAATTCGGCCGATGGCCTGGTTGACCCCGGTGCCGATGAGACGGTCATGATGGCCCCGCCCGAAGAAATCACGGAAATGCCGGACACCCCCCAGCCGACCAACGACCTCGCGCCCAGCTCCGCGGAAACCCCGACCCCCACCAACGACTCCCTGGCCAATGACCTGATCATCTCTTCCGCCCCCAGCCCCTCGGCATTCAACATCTCGCCCGCAGCCAGTGTGACCAGTATCAACAGCCTCTCGCAAAACATCGAAATGAAGCCGGCGGCGGTTTCCGACGTTTCCAACCCCGCCGGCAAACAGTCCGTGGTCCAATTCTTCGGCATCAAGGCCGAGGCCCGCCGGGTCGCCTTCCTGCTCGATGCCTCTGGCAGCATGGTTTTGGCAAGCCGCGGCGGCAAGGCCGGTTACGACAAACTCAAACAGGAACTCATCCGCATGATCCAAGGCCTGGACGGTTCGTCGGAATTCAATGTCTTCATCTTCGATTCCAACGTCGACGCCTTCAAGCCGCGCGCTGTGCCCGGATCGGACCGCTACAAAGCAGAATTCGCCACCTGGATCGCTCCCTACATGACGAACAAATTCGGCAACATCCTCCTGAACTACCGCAGCCAGCGCATGGCCGGCTTCTCTGGACAAACCCGCATGGACCTGGCCCTGACCGGTGCTTTCGAATCCGGCTGCGACACCATCTTCATCCTCACCGACGGAACCCCCAACGTGCAACGTCCGTTCACTGAGAAGGAAAACGCCGAGTGGGCCAAGTTGCGGGAGAAGAACGCCAAGGAAATCGCCGCTTGGGAAATCATGCGCCGCGATTACTACGAGAAGAACAAGGCCATCATCGCAGAAATGCGGCAGGAAATGGCCAGGATGAATGCCGCCGTTGAGGGAAGGGAAAAGGAATGGGTGTGGTGGATCGAAGGCTACAAGGGCCTGCCGACGAGACCAGAATACGACAATCCCCCCCCTGGGGCCTATCGTGGTGCGAACACCTTTACCCGGGAGGAACTCCTGGATTATCTGTCCAATCTTTACAACGAGCTCTACAAATCCCGGGGCCAGGAGAAGCCCACCATCCACGTCGTCGGCTATTCGGTCTCGGATAAAGACCGTGATTATCTGCGCGAAATCACCAAGCGCTTCGGCGGCAACTACCGCGACTTCAAGGGCGACAAGTAACGATCTTCCCGGCTAGAATGTTTTGCAAGTTTTGCGATTCATCCCCTGATCGTTCTCGTACTCTTTCTCATTCTCGTTCTCCCGGGGATGGAGAGAGTGAGCACGAGATCGAGTAAGAAAAACGAGTGGGAACTGTCGCGAATTGAATGGAAAAGGCTCTAAGTCTCTTCCTCACCCGCATCGGCCTCGGCATCGCCATCCGGATCTTTCCCCTCTTCCTCCATCTTCTCCTTGATCCGCTCCAGCATCGAGCTGATGTCACTCACTTGGTTCCAAACCCGGTCGGCCACGTAAACCGGCTTGCCCGCCTGCAGCGCGATGGCCAGACAGTCGCTCGGACGGGCATCGATCTCGGTGATCTTGTTGTGCACTTCGTTGCGGGCCTTGAGGGTGATGCGGGCGAAG
This sequence comes from Candidatus Methylacidiphilales bacterium, assembly GCA_033875315.1. Taxonomy (NCBI): domain Bacteria; kingdom Pseudomonadati; phylum Verrucomicrobiota; class Methylacidiphilae; order Methylacidiphilales; species Methylacidiphilales bacterium. Next base: position 103,245 of record JANRJG010000039.1, on the reverse strand, counting down.
TAGGTGTCGTTGCGCAGGTCGTTGATGACAATGCGCTCCACCGTGATGCCGAAGGAGGAGAAAATCAGGCCGATCAGGTCGTGGGTCAGGGGACGCTCCCGTTTTTCTCCTTTCAAAAGAATGGCGATATTGGTCCCCACCCCGTGGTCGACGTGGATGCTGAAGGTCTTCTCCTCGTTGCCCAGGAACACCGTGATCCCGTTCTGCGAGGGCACCAAGCCGACGATCCTGACCTCGTGCGTTCCTTCCATCCCCCCACCCTAGGAGCGCGGACCGAAAAGACAAGCCACCCTCCCGGCCAGGATCGCAGCGAAAATATTTCATCGCCCCCGTTGCCAAGCGCACTTCGGGGGTTATAACGGCACCATGCAGAAGCGCGAATCGGCCTGGACCATCGAGCAGGCCACCCAGGCCTACAACATCGACCGCTGGGGAGCGGACTATTTCAGTGTCAACGGCGAGGGCGAGATCTGCGTCCACCCGCTCCAAACCGAGGGCCCCGGCCTCAGCATCCACCGCGTCGTCCGCGAGGCCCGCCAGCGCGCCATCCACCTCCCCATCCTCGTCCGTTTCCACGACCTGCTCCGCCACCGCGTTCGCACCATCAACGAGGCCTTCGCCAAGGCCATCGAGGAAATGAACTACGGCGGCCAGTACCGCGGGGTTTTCCCGATCAAGGTCAACCAGCTCCGCGAAGTGGTGGAGGAGATCGCCGATGCCGGCAAGCCCTACCACTTCGGGCTCGAAGTCGGAAGCAAGCCCGAGCTCATGGCCGGGTTGGCCATCCACGAGGACCCGGAAAGCCTCCTCATTTGCAACGGCTACAAGGATCCCGAATTCATCCAGATGGCCCTCCTCGGCCGCAAGTTGAACAAGAAAGTCATCATGGTGGTCGAGAAGATCGAGGAACTCCAACGCATCATCGAACAAGCCGAACGCCTCAACGTCAAACCGCTCATCGGCATCCGCGTCCGCCTCCAGACCAAAGGGGCCGGCAAGTGGGCCCTCTCCGGCGGGGAAGGGGCGAAATTCGGCCTTTCCACTTCCGACATGTTGGAAGCAGCGCGCCTGCTCAAGGAAAAAGGCATGGAGGACGCCTTCCAACTCCTTCATTTCCATGTCGGCTCCCAAATCCCCGACATCCTCACGGTCAAAAAGGCCGTCCGCGAAGCCACCCGCTACTATGCCAAACTCTACAAACTCGGCTTCAAACTCAGCTACCTCGACGTCGGCGGCGGCCTTGGTATCGACTACGACGGAAGCCGCACATCCAGCGAAAGCTCGACCAATTACACCCTGGGCGAATACACCCGCACCGTGGTCAGCAACATCTCCAGTGTCTGTGAAGAGGAAAAGGTCCCCCACCCGCACATCGTCAGCGAAGGGGGCCGGGCCGTCGTGGCCCACCATTCGGTCCTGCTGGTCGAGGTCTTCGGGGCCATCGAAAAAACCAAAGGTTCGCCGGTGCCCGCCGCCGCGGACGATCACAAGATGGTGCGCGAGCTTTCCGACCTCATTGAGAAACTCAACAAGCGCAACCGCAGCGAAAGCCTCCACCAGGCCCTCCAAATCAAGGAGGAGACCCTGTCGCGCTTCGAACTCGGCCTGATGGACCTGGAAACCAAGGCCAAGATCGAAACCGCCTTCTGGCATCTGGCGGAAAAAATTGTCCGCTATTACGAGGGCAACAAATCCATCCCCGAGGAAGTCAGGGAACTCCGCACCCAACTCGGCGACCAGTTCCTTTGCAATTTCTCCGTCTTCCAGTCGCTCATCGACCACTGGGCCTTGGACCAGTTGTTCCCCATCGCCCCCATCCACCGCCTCAACGAGGCCCCGGCCCACAACGCCACCCTGGTCGACATCACCTGCGATTCCGATGGCAAGATCGACCGCTTCATCGACGACCTCGATGTCCGCGAAACCCTCCCCATGCATGCCCTCAACGGGGAACCCTACGTCCTCGGCTTCTTCCTCATGGGGGCCTACCAGGACGTCATGGGCGACCTGCACAACCTCTTCGGCCCGGTCACCGAGGTCCATGTATTCCTGGATGAGGATGAGGAAGAGGGCTTTTACATCGAGGAAGTCATCCCTGGGTACACCATCGGCCAGGTGCTGGCGGACGTGCAATACGAACCGACCCAGCTCTCCCGTATGATGAAATCTCAGATCGACCAGGCCATCCGGGGTGACGTGCTCAAGCCCAATGAGGGGATGCAATGGCTCGAACAGTATGAAAACTGTCTCAAACACCCGACCTATTTGTTCTTCCCCCAGACCCCGGGCCCGGCCCCGGTTGATGGCACGGCCTGAGCGACTCGGGGGCTGCCCGGTAGGGCCTTGCGGAATTTGAAAAAACCTGTTGGCAACCCGGGGTGGCTGCGCTAGACCTTTCTGCTCTTATGTCCGGGAAGAAAGCCAAAGCATCGAAGCCCAAGTCCAAGGGGAAGCCTGTCGCCAAGGGTAAATCGAAGCCTGCCAAGGCCATTTCCAAGCCGAGCACCAAACCCGCCAAAGCCCCGAAAAAGGCCCCGGCGACAACCAAGCCCAAGGGGGCCAAATCGGCCAAAATGCCTCAACCTTCCAAGTCTGCAAAATCTGCCAAATCCGCCAAGGCGACCCCGTCTGCCAAGCCCGAGTCCAAAAAAGCCAAATCGCCAGCCCCCTCCCCGGCCAAAAAAGCCCCGGCCAAGTCGGTTGTCGCTCCGATTCCTGCCGGTCCGCGATTCCCCATCAAGGGTTCGGCCAAACGACCTTTCGTCCTCCCTGCCCCCGGCACCAAACCCGCTTCAGCCAAACCCCGGCCCCTCAATCCGAAGTTCCTCGAGAAACAACGCAAGAACCTCCTCGAACTCCGCGACCATATCCTCGACCAGATGCAGGGCGTGGCCAACGACAGCCTCAAGTCCACCGACAACGCCCCCTCATCCGCCTTCGGCATGCACCAGGCCGACGCCGGCAGTGACGCTTACGAAAAAGATTTCGCCCTCAGCCTCCTTTCCCAGGAACAGGACGCCCTGTATGAAATCGAGGAAGCCCTCAAACGCATCGAGCAGAACACCTACGGGATCTGCGAAATGTCCGGCGAGGCCATCCCGGTTGAGCGGATGGAAGCCATCCCTTTCGCCCGCTACACCGTCCAGTGCCAGGAACAGCTCGAGCGCGAACAAAAAGGCAAAAACCGCTGGGACACCGCCCCCCAATTCATGGATTCGGCGGAAAACTTCTTCGAAGAAGAAGACGATTCCGAGGAAGAAAGCCAGAAACTGAAAGAATAAGATTATGGGAAGCAAGATCGTCAAAGGCAAAACCAAGCGCCGCCGTTCCGGCCGCATTGTCAACAAGAAGCGCATCGATGTCAGCACCGAGGCCCTGGATTACCGCAATCCGGACCTGCTGAAAAAATTCGTCACCGAGAGCGGCAAGATCCTGCCCCGCCGCATCACCGGCATGCCTTCCAAGCTCCATCGCAAACTGACCCAAGAAATCAAACGCGCGCGCAACCTGCTGCTCGTCAAATAACCACCCCGGAGTCCCGCCATGTCCCGTTCCTGCGCCATCACCCAAGCCAAACCCTCCCAAGGCCACCGCATCAACCGCAGCGGTAAAGCCAAGAAAAAAGGAGGGATCGGTACCCACGTCACGTCCAACACCCCCCGCACCTTCCTGCCCAACCTCCAGGAAAAACGCATCTGGGTTCCCGAACTCAAGAAGTTCGTCCGCGTCAAGCTCTCTGCCCGCGGACTCAAGACCCTCGACAAAAACGGGGCCTATTCCACCCTCAAAGCCGCCGGCCTGATCTGAGTATCCGGGCCGCCTGCTTCATCCCAATCCATTCACCCCACCCCCAACCCGGAGATTCCCCATGGCCTTCAGCGTCATCAGCAAAAAAAGCGGCAAGACCTACCACCTGCACAGCCGCGTCCAACCCCTCAAGGGCGGCAAAACCGTCACCCTTTACTACTTCGCCGGCGAAGTCAAAGAAGGCGCCCTCGACGCTCTCCCCGCCGGTTATATCGTTTCGGAGAACGAGCGCACCGGACTCCCCCTCCTGAAAAAAGGCTGAGCCCCCGCGCCACTACCGCGACCTTACCACGGCCATCCGGAAACGGATGGCCGTTTTTTTGCCCCCGCGCCGCTGTCCCACCCTCGTTCACCCTTGCCGGATGGGTTGCCCGTCCGCCAGGCGCAACCCGAATTTCAGGCTCGCGTCCCGGGGCACTCGGGTCAATTTATCGGGAATAACCCGCACCGTGTAATCTCAAACATCCATGCTGACCGCCTTCCTCACACGCTACACGCACTGGTTGCACACCCGCTGGCCCGCCGGCGTTGTGGAAAAACTCCCCCTCGTCCACGAGGACGGTACCTGTGCCGTCCCCGGTGTCCGCATCGTCGGCGATCTCACCGGCATCCCCCTCCTCAAATTCGCCATCGACGGCGGGGCCAAAGCCGCCCAGGCCGTTGCCACCGAACTCGCCACCTCTGGAGCCTCGAAGGAACCCGCCACCCATGATCTGGCCATCATCGGCGGTGGGGTGGCCGGCATCGCCGCCGCCATCGAGGCCCGCGCGCGCGGACTCGACTTCGTGCTCTTCGAACCCTCCGGTCCCTTCTTCACCATCGCCAATTTCCCCAAGGGCAAACCCATCTACACCTACCCCACCGGCATGACCCCGGCCGGCTCCTTCCAAATCACCGCCGCCGACAAAGAATCCCTCCTCGCCGAAATGGAAGCCCAACGCCTTCAGGCCGGCATCACCCCGCACACCGAACGCGTCGAATGCCTCTCCGCCCGCCCCCAATCCATCGAACTTCACCTCGCCGGAGGCAAAACCATCTCCGCCCGCCGCGCCATCGTCGCCATCGGACGAAGCGGCAACTTCCGCAAACTCGGCTGCCCGGGTGAAGACCTCGCCAAGGTCACCAACCGCCTCCACGACCCCCGCGACTACGCCGGAAAACAAGTGCTCGTCGTCGGCGGGGGCGACTCCGCCCTCGAAGCCGCCATCGCCCTCACCGCCTGCGGTGCCCACACCACCCTGTCTTACCGCAAGAAGGAATTCTCCCGCCCCAAACCGGACAACCTCGCCCAGATCCAGCGCCTCTCCCGCGATCCCATGGCCGAGGCCGCCGTCGAACGTCCCACCTCCGAACGCATCACCACTGCCGCCTCGTCCTCCATGCGCGGCGATGCCGCCCCGGGGTCCCTCCGCCTCGCCCTCGGTACCGAAATCGCCGCCGTCGGCCCGGAAAACGCCAGCCTCCGCCACCCCGACGGATCCACCGAAACCATCCCCAACGACCACGTCTTCGCCATGATCGGACGCGAGGCCCCCTTGGAATTCTTCCGCCGCTCCGGCATCCCCATCCGCGGAGAGTGGAAACCATTGGATTTCGCCGCCATGGGCGCCTTCCTCCTCTTCTGCACCTGGCTCTATCACTGGAAAGGCGGAAAGGAAATCCCCTTCATTGGCAAGCTGCCCCCCTGGCTCAATTGGAATCCCGCCATGCTTTGGGCCTGGATCCAGTCCCTTCTGCCCTCCGCCGCCGATCCCTCCACCCTCCTCGGCACGCTCAAGATCTCCGCCTCCGGTCCTTCTTTCTACTACACCCTTGCCTATTCCCTCATCATCATCACTTTCGGCATCCGGCGCATCCGCCGTCGCAAGACCCCCTACGTCACCGCCCAGACCCTTTCCCTCACCGCCATGCAGTGCCTGCCCCTCTTCCTTCTCCCGGAAATCATCCTGCCCTTCCTCGGCCACCAGGGACTCTTCGACCACGGGTGGGCCCGCGCCGTCGCCGACGAGTTTTTCCCGGCCGTTTCCTACGGCCATGGCCGCGAATACTGGCGAGCCTACGGACTGGTGCTCGCCTGGCCCCTCTTCGTCTACAACTGGTTCACACAACAACCCCTCACCGGCTGGCTCATCGTGGGCTTCCTCCAAACCTTCGTCCTCATTCCGCTCCTCGTCTGGCGCTGGGGCAAGGGTGCGTATTGTGGGTGGATCTGTTCCTGCGGGGCCCTCGCCGAAACCCTGGGCGACCAACACCGCCACAAGATGCCCCACGGTCCCGCTTGGAACCGCCTCAACATGCTCGGCCAGGCCATCCTCGCCTTCGCCGCGCTCCTCATGATCCTCCGCATCCTCGGCTGGGCTGGCGTCTCCTGGGCCGCCTACGCTTTCGAGCAGGGCTTCCACCACCTCCCTGTCATCAATTATGCCTGGTTCGTCGACCTCTTACTCGCCGGCATCCTCGGCTATGGCTTCTACTTTTGGTATTCCGGCCGCGCTTGGTGCCGCTTCGCCTGTCCCCTCGCCGCCCTCATGCATATTTATGCCCGTTTCTCCCGCTTCCGGATCTTCGCTGAAAAGTCCAAGTGCATCTCCTGCAACGTCTGCACCTCGGTCTGCCACCAGGGCATCGACATCATGAACTTTGCCAACAAGGGCCTGCCCATGCAGGATCCGGAATGCGTCCGTTGCTCGGCCTGCGTGCAACAATGCCCGACCGGCGTCCTTGCTTTCGGACACCTTGACAGCGAAAAACAACCCATCCTCGACCGCCTCGCCGCTTCCCCTGTCCGCATGCGCGAGGCCTCCCACTGATCATCACAAAAATCGAAGCCGTTCACCTCACACTTCGCTCCTGGATATGGCACCCAAAGTCTTCGCCCTCCTCCTCATTCTAGTCTCCGCCGCCTCAGCAACGGCCCCTGCCGGCACTTATGAAGCCCTCCTCTCCCGATACGCCAAACCGGACGGCGTGCGCTACCGCGCCTGGAAACAATCCACCGAGGACACCCAGGCCCTGGCCAACCTCGCCCGGACCATGGCCACCCTCCCCGTCCCCGGCGATCCCGCCACCGCCAAGGCCTTCCTCATCAACGCCTACAACATCCATGTGCTTTCCGGCATCCTCGCCGCCTACCCCATCTCCGGTGTCCGCGACATCGCCCCCAATTTCGGTTTCTTTTCACAAGCGCGTTTCCAAATCGCCGGCCAGCCCGTCAGCCTGAACGACCTGGAAAAGAAACACCTCCTCGCCACCTTCCGCGATCCCAGGATTCATTTCGCCATCAATTGCGCCAGCCGGAGCTGCCCGCCCCTGCGCGCCGAACCCTACGACCCCGCCCGGATCGAGGCCCAGCTCAACGATGCCGCCCGTCGCTTCCTTGCCTCCCCCCTTGGTGCCCGTCCCGATGGAAAAGACAACCCATGGCTCTTTTCAGAGATTTTCAATTGGTACGCCGCAGATTTCGGAGGCCAGGCGGGCGTCCGCACCTTCCTCAACCAACACCTCCCCAAACCCCTCCCCACCGACACCCACATCGGATTCCAACCCTACGATTGGTCCCTCAACGAATCACCCTAGACATCCGGTAGCTTTACCATCCAATCCCAACCCCGTAACATACATCCATGAACATCGAAACAGCCGTCAAGCAACGCTACGCGGCCGGAGCACGCGAGGCCGAAGCCGCCCTGTGCTGCCCGGTCGATTACGACAAACAATACCTCACTGCCATCCCCCAGGAAGTCATCGAGCGCGATTACGGTTGCGGCGACCCCAGCCGCCACCTCCGCCGCGGTGAAACCGTCCTCGACCTCGGCTCCGGAACCGGGAAAATCTGTTTCATCGCCTCCCAGGTCGTCGGCCCCGAGGGGCGTGTCATCGGCATCGACATGACCGACGACATGCTCGAGGTCGCCCGCCGCAATGCCCCTGTCGTGGCCCGCAACATCGGTTACGGCAACGTCGAGTTCCGCAAGGGCCGCATCCAGGACCTGGCCCTCGACCTCGAGGCGCTGGACTCCGAATTGAAGAAAAATCCCATCACCAGTGCCGACGCCTTCCTGGCCGCCGACGCCCTCGCCGCCGAACTTCGCGCCACCCGCCCGCTCGTCGCCTCGGAATCCGTCGATGTCGTTGTTTCCAACTGCGTCCTCAACCTGGTGGACTCGCGCTCCAAACGCGATCTGTTCGCGGAAATCTTCCGCGTGCTGAAAATCGGGGGCCGTGCGGTCATTTCCGACATCGTCAGCGACGAGGAAGTGCCCGAGCAACTCCAACAGGACCCCGAACTTTGGTCCGGTTGCCTGTCGGGTGCGCTGACCGAGGAAGGTTTCCTCAACGCCTTCACCGCAGCCGGATTCTACGGCGTCCGCATCCTCAAACTCGACACCACCCCCTGGCGCACGGTGGAGGGCATTGAGTTCCGCTCCATGACCATCGAGGCCTTCAAGGGCAAACAAGGACCCTGCTTCGAGCGCAACCAGGCCGTCATCTACAAGGGGCCCTTCAAGGAAGTCCTCGACGACGACGGCCATCGCATGGAGCGCGGTGTCCGCTACGCCGTTTGCGACAAAACCTACAACTTGTACAAGAAAACCCCCTACGGGGACTGCTTCACCTTCCTTGATCCGCTCGTCGACATCCCCCTCGCCGATGCCCGCCCTTTCGATTGCTCGCGCACCAGCCGCCGCCATCCCAAGGAAACAAAAGGCCAGGACTACAGCGCCACCACTGAAGCCTCCCAGTGCTGCGATGGGGGCGGTTGCTGCTGAAGGCTTAAGCCCAATGGAATACGGTTCCACCCCCACACCAATCCTCATAAAGTGACGCGCATGAAAAATCTGCCCTCATGGTTCATCGGTGAGTCGCTTGGCACCTTCCTCCTCGTTTTCTTCGGGTGCGGCAGCGTCTGCGCTGCCGTCCTCACCGGGGCCCAGGTCGGCGTGTTCCAGGTCGCCATCGTTTGGGGCCTTGGCATCGCCACCGCCATTTACCTGACCGGCTCCCTCAGCGGGGCCCATCTCAATCCCGCCGTCACCATCGCCATGACCGTCTTTGGCGGCTTCCCCCGCTCCAGGGTCCTGCCCTACATCGCCACCCAACTCGTGGCTGCATTCCTGGCTGCAGCCGTCCTCTTCCTCATCTTCGGTGATGCCCTCCGCACCTATGAGGCGGGGCACGGCATCGAGCGCGGCGCCCCCGGCAGCGAAGCCACCGCCATGATCTTCGGGGAATACTTCCCCAACCCGGGCGGACAACCCCTCACTACTGAGTCCCGGCAGCTCATGACCCACACCGCCGCCATCGGCGCCGAAGTCATCGGCACCGCCATCCTGCTGCTGGTCATCTTCGCCTGCACCGATGCCCGCAATTCCGGACGCCCCCAGATCCTCACCGCCCTGACCATCGGTCTGACGGTCACCCTGCTCATCTCCCTGCTCGGTCCCCTGACCATGGCGTGTTTCAATCCGGCGCGCGACCTCGGCCCCCGGCTGTTTTCATCGCTAGCGGGCTGGGGCAGCATACCTTTCACCACCAATGGCTGGGGATGGCTGACTGTGTACATCCTCGCCCCCATATTCGGAGGTCTCATCGGTGGGAGAATCTACACCGCATTCCTTAAACCCGCCTACACTTCCGCCCATCCGACCCAGGTTTGACCAAGCCCGGACGGTCGAACATCCTCCCCGAGCATCCCTACGGCCATGCAACCGCCCACCCTGTCTTTTGCCGATACGCTTCGCCACCAGAACGTGGCGCTCCGCCGTGCGCGCACAGAAATCCTCCAGATCAACACCGGCAAGCTTTGCAACCTCACCTGTTCTCACTGCCACGTCAACGCCGGCCCGGCCCGCAAGGAAATCATCACCCGGCCCACCCTTGAGCGCATCCTGGATTGGCTCGCCCCCACCGACATCACCACCGTCGACCTCACCGGAGGCGCCCCGGAAATGATCCCCGATTTCCGTTGGCTGGTCTCCAGCCTCAGTGCCCAGGGACGACGGGTGATCGATCGCTGCAACCTCACCATCCTCCTCGAACCCGGTTATGAAGACATGGCCGCTTTCCTCAAGGAACACCAAGTTGAGATCGTCGCCTCCATGCCGTGTTACTCACCGGAAAACGTCAACGCCCAACGTGGGGACGGCGTCTTCGAGGCCAGTATCACCGCCCTGAAACAACTCAACAGCCTCGGCTACGGCAGAACCGAACAACTCCCCCTCCACCTCGTCTACAACCCCATCGGCGCCTCTCTTCCAGGTCTGCAGGAAGAACTGGAAGCCGATTACAAGCGCGAGCTCAAGCAACACTTCGGAATCGATTTCCACCGCCTTTACACCATCACCAACATGCCCATCGCGCGTTTCGCCACCTGGCTCCGGCACAACGGTAAGTTCGTCGCCTACATGGACACCCTCCGCCAGGCCTTCAACCCCGCCACTATCCCCGGCCTGATGTGCCGCAATACCCTCAACATTGGCTGGCGCGGCGAAGTCTATGACTGCGATTTCAACCAGCAACTCGGCATGCAGTGGACCAATCCCCGGCCACTCTTTCTCTGGGACCTGGACCCGGCCACTCTCGAGGACCGCCCGGTGGCTTTGGGCGAACATTGTTTCGGTTGCACCGCCGGCTGTGGATCGTCCTGCGGTGGCGCGCTCACAACCGCCTGATATCGCCTCACCCCCGGGCGCCATCCGCACACGATCCGGCCCCGCCGTTCCAGCCGGACGACCTTGCCCGGTCCCACGAAGCGGCATCATCCACGTCTTCAGACTCCTCCAGCAAATGCACGGACAAGCCAGCCGCCTTCGCCCGTGCGCAGGTTTGCTCCAGCACGCGCGGCGTGCTCCATTCGATCCGCTCAAACAAACCCCGGTGCGCCGCACCCAGACCCAGAAGGACATAGCCTCCGTCGCGCGCCGGCCCCAAGACCACCTCCGCCCCTCCGTTCAGGCACGCCTCCGCCTGCCGCAAAATCCCGGCATCCAGATACGGACAATCCCCGCCAAGAAAAACCAGTGCGCCCAGGGAAAAATCATGCGACTCCAAAGCCCCCAACAAACGATCGCCCAGATCACCGGACACCTGTGGACGGTAAACCGGCCGGTCCCCCAGCCAGGCCCGCATCACCGGCCCCGCATCGGGGGGATCATGATGCACCACCAAATCCCATTCCACCGGCACCACGCGGCATTGCCAGGACGCCAGTGAACGGTAAGCGAGGCAGGCTTCCTCCGCGCCGATCTGCGCCGCCAGTCGAGTTTTCACCCGGCCCGCCACCGGCGCCTTGAGCATCAGTGCGGCCGTTGTCCGCCGTCCCTGCGCACCAGGTTTCATCGTTCCTTCCTCCGTTGGTCCCACAGCCATCCGAGCAGGGGTGGCCCCCACAGCAACAACCAAAGCGGTACGCCCAACAACCACTCCTTCTGCACGAAGGCCAACTGTTGCAGTTGGAAGTAAATCAACGCACTCACTCCGGCCAGGCGCCAACCCAGGCTGCCGCTTGCCACGGCGAAGGGAATTCCCCAGGTGAAATACCACGCATGCACCAACGGCGAAAGGACGAGCAACCCGATGAACCAGCGTTCCGCCGCCACAGCCAGGGTCGGGGAACGCCACACCACCCACATCCCAAGCAGTGCGGCGGGGATGAGGTGGATCTGGTTCATCCTCAGGGAAGGCTCCCAGATCCAGCTGAAGATCCGCGGAAGAAAATCCGCGCTCCGCGCATACACCGCAAAATCCTTGGGGAACCAAAGTCTCGGGTCCCAGGGCGGCGGCAGCAAGATTACGGCCAGCAACGTCGGCAACATTGCCCATACCGCAAGTTCTAGCACCCGGCGCGTGCCTTGGTCCCGCCACTGCCTCCACAACACCCAGGCCAGCAGGGGGGCCGCCACATACTTGATGCCACAGGCCGCGCCCAACGCCAGAACCGCCAGTCGTATCCGCCCGGAGTCCCAGGCCAGCCACCCCACCACCATCGCCAACAGCATCCAGGCGTCGAAATGCCCCCCGCCCGCGAAGGCCAGCAACACCAACGGACACCATGCGTAGAGCGTCGCCCGCGCCGGTCCAAATCTCCGGGCCAGCACCACGGCCACCCCGAAATCCGCCGCCGCCACCATCAGCTTCAACCACCACCAACCCGCGCCCAAAGCTGCCACGCGCATCAAGGCCTGGGTCAGCGGCGGGTAGATCGCCGTGATTTCGCGGTGCGGCATCAATGCCCACGCGTCATCCCGCAGCTCGGCCAGCGCCGGGTCTGCCGGCGCCAGGACGTAGGGATTGAACCCCGCATTCTGCACCCGGCCTTCCCAAAGATAACGCCAGACATCGTCCCCGGGGAACATGAACCACATCACCACCCTCAGACCGAGGGACAGGAAAAGAAAACCGCGCCTCCCCACATCGCGCCACGCCCACGAAATGACATAACCCAACACCAGCGCCAACGCACCGGCCCAGAACAGGGGACGGACCCCGTAACGGGCGAAATCCCCCGACGACGCCACCGCCGCCGCCCCGGCCAGCAGAAGGAGGGTCGAACCCCAGGCCAACGCCCGCTGCACCGTCCGCTTGCGCAGGACAAACTTGCCCCAGGTGCCCAGGATGACACTCCCGGCCCCCACCATTCCGCGCAGGTTCCCGGAAATCTTCGATTTTCCCGCCCGCCTCCGGTGGTAGCCCACCGGCACCTCCGCCCAACGCAACCCCAGTTCCGCCGCACGGATCTGCATCTCAATCGTCCAACCGAACCCGCGATCTTCCATCGCAATCCGTTCCAGCGCATCACGCCGAACCAGGCGCAGGGGGCCCAGATCGCGGAACGATGCTCCCCAGGCCAGACGGATCAGGAAGGTGGCGAGGGCATTTCCGAATCGCTGCACCGGGGTCATGACCGCCCGGCCCTCCACCGTCGACGTCCGGTCCCCGCAAACAAAAACCGCCCCCTCATCCGCCGCCCGCAACAAGCGCGGCAGATCCTCCAACGCATCACTGCCGTCGGCATCGCAGAAAAGAATCCACTCCACCCCATCCGGCAGATTTTGCAGACCGGTCCAACACGCCCGCCCATAGCCCCGCGACGGTTCATGGACCACTTCCGCACCCGCCCGAAGCGCCGTGCCATCCGTCCCATCCGTGCTCCCATTGTCGACCACCCGCACCCGACGCAGCCCCTGCTCCGCCAACCGGCCCAACACCCCGGCAATCGCTCCGGCCTCGTTGAGGGCGGGGATCACCACCAGGATGGATGAGGCATTGGGCATCGCAGCAGTTTAGAGACGCGACCCCACCTGTCGATTCCACGCTAAAAGCTTATCCGGATCCATGCAGTTGAACCACAGAGGACACAGAGTGGACAGAGCAGAAACCATTGGAAATAAAGGGATTAGAAACCACCGCCAGCGGCATAATTCCGCCTAAGATTCCTCCCAGTCCAATCGTTATAGAGAAAAGGAACCTCCATGATTGACCGCACCCGCACCCTGACCATCAAAAACCCTTGCCCCAAATCGTGGGCCGAGATGAAAGGAAGCGAAACCCGGCGTTTCTGCACCCACTGTTCGAAACACGTCCACCACCTTTCCAAGTTGAGCCGCCCCGAGGCCGCCCTGCTGCTCCAGTGGAAGAAAGGCAACCTTTGTGCGGCTTATGAGTGCGGCAGTCGTGGGGAAATCCATTTCACCCCGGTTCTCACCCGGGTGCAGAGCCTGATCCGCCCCATGACAGTCGGCTTGCTCTCGGCTGTGCTGGGATTGTTGGGTATCGGATGTTCCTCCTCGGCCAAGCCGCCTACCCCACCCGCCACGACCCAGCCACCCCCGGGTTCCAGCCGCATGATCTTGGGTGAAATCGCCCCTCAAGCGGAAGTCCGTCCACCGTCATCCGACATCTCCCCATCCCCTCCCAACACTCCCCTGATCATGGGCAAAGTAGCCGCGCCCGAACATCCACCGAAGAAGTAGCACCCCACCCACTTCTCCTTGTCCACACGCCCCGCAGCGGCATGATCCATCCATGCCCCGCTCGCCCTTCCCGCAGGCTACATCGTCCCGGAAAACGAGCGCACCGGACTTCCCCCTTCTCAAGAAGGGCTGAACCCCGGCCCAACCTACTTGGAATCCGCAACAACCACCCAAGGGTGACCGTTTTGCGTTTAGTGGAGCGGAGCACCGATCTTGCCTCCGGTGGATTAGTCGATACGATGATCCTATGCAGTCCTCATACACCGCCATTATCAAACAAACCGGTCCTTGGTGGGTTGGTTGGGTTGAAGAAGTACCGGGAGTCAACGCCCAAGCTGAAACCAAGGACCAGTTGATGGTTTCCCTGCGGGAAATCCTTTTGGAAGCCCTGGAATTCAACCGGGAAGAGGCGCGCAAAGCAGCTGAAGGCAATTATTCCGAAGAACTCATTTCGGCATGAAACGCCGCGAGTTGCTGCGCCACCTTCATGATCATGGCTGCACACTTATTCGGGAAGGAGGCAACCACTCTTGGTGGGCCAATCTTGCCAAAAACAGGCGTTCCGCAGTTCCCCGTCACCAATAAGTGCCGGATATCCTGGCCCGGAAGATCTGTAAGGATTTGGACATACCCAAACCCTGAGGAGTGAAGTTTCTGTGGGCGGACCCGACCCAACCATGCAACTCATTAATTCAAGAAACCCATTGAAGTCCTATACATGGCACTCAACATGGTCTGGGAAAGTTCATTCAAGACTGTCGGACTGTGCCTAACTTTACAGAACACGATTGTCGGTACGTTTCCCGTGACACCACGAATCATCTGTTCAGCATAAAAACAATCAACTGAGTGCCTTTTCATGCCCGAGTCGCCCTTCCCCCCCATCCGTCACATCCACGTCATCGGCATCTGCGGCACCGCCATGGGCTCCGTGGCTGCCATGCTCCGCGACGACGGCTACACCGTCACCGGCTCCGATGAACGCGTCTACCCGCCCATGTCCACCTTCCTCCAGGAAAAGGGCATCGTCCTCAGGGAGGGTTATTCTCCCGCGAATCTCGAACCCCTCCCCAACCTGGTCATCGTCGGAAATGCCATTTCCCGGGGCAACCCCGAATTGGAGCACGTCCTCGACCAACGAATGCTTTACCTTTCGCTGCCGGAAACCCTGAAGCTTTTCTATCTCCGCCACACCCACAACCTGGTCGTCACCGGCACCCACGGCAAAACCACCACCACCTCGCTCCTGGCCTGGATCTTCCAGCACACCGGCCGCCAACCCAGCTACATGATCGGCGGCATCCCGCTCAATTTCGGCCAGGGCTGCCGACGCCAGGACGGGAAGTACTGGATTTTGGAGGGGGACGAATACGACACCGCCTTCTTCGACAAACGGAGCAAGTTCCTCCACTATCTCCCCGAACTGGCCATCATCAACAATGTCGAATTCGACCACGCCGATATCTACGACGACCTGCATGCGGTCAAAAAAACCTTCCGCCACCTGGTCAACATCGTCCCCGGCAACGGCATGATCGTGCTCAACGCCGACGATGCCAATGCCCTCGAAGTCACCCGCCACGCCCGGGCCCAGTTGGTGGAGGTGGGCTTCAGTGAAAACGCCGCAGTGCGCATCACCGACCATACCCAGGACGCGGAAGGCAGCCACTTCACCCTGCTTGGCCAGCGCTTCACCGTCCCGCTCTACGGCCGCCACAACGTCCACAACACCGCCATGGCCGTCACCGCGGCCCACAACTACCAGATCCCCCTGCCCGACATCGCCGCCGCCCTCAGGGCCTTCCAGGGAGTCAAACGCCGGATGGAAGTCCGGGGTGAGCCGCGCGGGGCTACGGTCATCGATGACTTTGCCCACCACCCCACGGCCATCCGGGAAACCCTGCAAGCCCTGCGGGTACGCTATCCGGGAAGGCGGCTGTGGGCCCTCTTCGAGCCCCGTTCCAACACCACCCGCCGGGCCGTTTTCCAGAACGACCTGCCCGCGGCCCTGGCCTTGGCCGACCGCGTGGTGTTGACCCAGGTGGCCCGGGCCGGCCAACTGAAGCCCGGCGAAGGCCTCGACGTCCCCAAAGTGGTGGCCGATACCCGCGACTTGGGCGTCGAAGCCTGGTATGTCCCGGAAATCGACGACCTAGTCGCCCTGATGCAGAAAGAAGCCACGGCTGGCGATGTCGTCGCCGTCCTGAGCAATGGCAGCTTCGGCGGACTCATCCCGCGCCTTCTCCAACAACACGCTTGAACAACTTTCCCGCGTTCTTCCTACGCTGTTTTGCTAACTTTTTGCATTTGATCAGCTACTCGTTCTCCAACTCATTCTCCTTCTCGTGCTCTCTGAATGGGAGAGAACGAGCACGAGAGCGAGTAAGAGAAACGAGAGCAGAACGCACCAATCAATACCAAATTACTTGGCGCTTTTCGCCGGTGGTCGATGAGCCAGGAGGTCAAAGGTCTTTGTAGAGAACCTTGGAGTTCCTTCCGCTGGCATCGTATTTCAGCTTCCGCTCGGGCGGCAGCATCTCGACGCTGCCCTCGGCGAAGCCGCCTTTTTGCTGGAAATAGTTGAAGGTGCGGGTGGAGAGCACGATCAACCGCTTCGTCCCGGCCTCGCGGGCCCGGCTTTCGAGGAAGTGCATGAGCTTGCGCCCGATCCCCTGGTTCTCGTGCGAGGACGAAACGACCACGCAGGCCAGTTCGGCCACCTTGGGCTCGACGCCGTAAAAATGGAGTGCGGCGCAACCGAGCACGGTCTTGTCGATTTCGTAGACGTAGAAATTCCCGATCTCCGAGGTGATTTCCTGCTCGCTGCGCTGGACCACTTCCTGGGCTTGCACGGACTCCCGCACCAAGCGGAGGATGGCCCGCACATCGCGCTTCTTCGCCTTGCGGATGGCCTCGTACTCGTTGGCGTAAACCATGGTGCCGATCCCTTCATTGGAGAAAACCTCCCGGAGCAGAGCTTCCTCGGTGCGGCCATCGACAATGTGGGCCCGGTTGACGCCATTGAGGCAGGCGGCAACGCCGTGTTCCAATTTGGAAATGAGCTCGGGCGGATCGGTGTCGCGGTTCTTGCGCACGTAGGCATCGGCCTCGGCAACGGAAAACTGGGCGGAAAGCTTGCCGGCCATGGCGACGCCGTTGCTGGGGCCCAGAAAGATGAGTTTGGCGGCTTTGAGGGCGCGGGCCACCGCCAGGGCAACTCCGTCGGAATTGACCCGGAAGGTCCGGCCCTCTCCGTCGAAGCCCAAGGGTGGGATGATGGGGATGATGCCGTGGTTGAGCGATGTCTGGAGGAACTCGGCGTCAACCCGCTCGACCCGGCCGGTGTGCTGGAGATCCCGCCCGCTGACGATACCGGCGGGGTGGGCGATGATGGCGTTGCTGACCATGGCCCGCTGGTCGGCCTCACTGAAGGCTTCGAGGAGTTCGTGGGCGATGGCGTTGCTGGCCGTGATGGCCAGATGCAGGGTGGCGGCGTCGGTCACGCCCATGCCGTCGATGTTGCTCGGGGTGCTGCCGAACTGGGTGGCATAGGCCTCGATCTGGCGGCTGGCGCCGTGAACAACGACGATGTTGATGTTGACCGAACGCAGAACGGCGATATCGAGCACAAGATTGCGCAGCGAGTCGGGGCTGAGCACCACGCTGTCGACGGAAAGTACGAAGGTGCGGTCCCGAAACCGTGAGGTGTAGGTCAGGATGCCGCGCAGGCTGGACGAGATCATCGGAAGATTTTCTATCGTGGCAGAGGCCTGATTCCCAGAGAAAACTCGCCCCGCCACTGATTCAGGTCTAGAATCTGCTTCGCAAGCGAGTTCCTTGCCTCCACTTCACCCTTCCAAGCCTCTTTCAATTCCAATCCCCCTCCCACCCGGTCCAATCCATGCGCTTCCAAATC
The DNA here is from genome assembly GCA_033875315.1 of Candidatus Methylacidiphilales bacterium. NCBI lineage: Bacteria > Pseudomonadati > Verrucomicrobiota > Methylacidiphilae > Methylacidiphilales > Methylacidiphilales bacterium. Next base: position 85,551 of record JANRJG010000039.1, on the reverse strand, counting down.
CAGCACACCACGCGGTACAGTTATCAGGAAATGGTCGGTTTCAGCGAGCACCTGATCCTGCTCCGTCCCCGGGAGGACCACCACGCCCGGGTGGAGCAATTCGATCTCCGTTTCATGCCATCGGCCCGCGTCCGCTGGATCCGGGACATGCACGAAAACCACATCGCCGTGGCCCAGCCGGAGGGGCAATCGAAGCAATTCGTCATCCGCGTGGAGGCGGTGGTGGCGATGCACCAGGACAATCCGTTTGATTTCCTGTTGGCCGGGCATGCGACGCATTTCCCGTTTCCTTACCATCCGGTAGAACGTCATGCCCTCCTGCCCTATCTGGAACAACCGGGGCAGGTGCCGGACGCGGCGGTGGTGGCCTGGCTGGAGGCGAATGCCGGTTCCGGCTGGACCGGGGGAACGGTCGATGTGCTGGCCCGTTTGAACCAAAGCCTGCACGCCTCCCTGGCCTACTCACGCCGCGAAGAAGCCGGCATCCGCACACCGGCGCAAACCCTCCTCCAGGGCGGGAGCTGCCGCGACTTCAGCGTGCTCTTCATCGCCTGCGCGCGCAGACTCGGCCTGGCGGCCCGCTTTGTCAGCGGCTACCTGCATGTCCACGGCAGCGACACCGGACGGGCGGAGAACGCCATGCACGCCTGGGTGGAGGTCTACCTGCCCGGTGCGGGGTGGAAAGGGGTGGATCCGACCAACGGGATTTTCTGCACCGGCGATTTCATTCCGGTGGCGGTCTCGGCCGACCCGGAATGGGCCAACCCGATCCAAGGCGGTTATGTTTCCCCGGTGAAGGTGGAAAACGAGCTGAATGCCACGGTGGAAGTGAAAAGGCTGGATTGAAGGCCGGCCGCCGGATCAACTTCGATTCAAGCCCAAGCGGGCACTTTTATAGCGCTCGGCCTTCATGATGGCACGGAACTTGGCCAGATCTTCCTCCATGCTCTCGCTGAGCAAGGTGTAACGGTATTCCTTCCAGGCCTCGATTTCCGACCGGGCGTTGCCCATGCGGGTCTGGATCTGGGCTTCGGTCTCGGTGCCTCGCCGGCGCAGGCGTCGCTCCAGTTCCTCGAGTGTCGGCGGCATGATGAACACGTCGGCCAGGCTGGCCTGGATGTGGGGATCGTCGCAGGCCCGGATTTGACGCGCGCCGGCAATGTCGATATCGAGCAGCACATCGCGGCCCGCCTGCAGGTGCTCAAGCACTCGGGAGCGGAGGGTGCCGTAATGGTTGCCATGGACAAGTGCATGCTCGAGGAATTCCCCGCCGGCGATGCGCTGCTGGAACTCGGCCACGCTGATGAAATGATAGTCCTCGCCGTCGGTCTCCCCGGGCCGGGCCGGGCGGGTGGTGCAGGAGACGGAAAAAACGAAGTCCGGGGTTTTGCGCAGGTTCGAACAGAGGGTGGATTTGCCTGTGCCGGATGGGGCCGAAACCACGAAAAGGATCCCCTGTCGGGTGAAATTCATTCCAAGTTCTGGACCTGTTCCCGGATTTTTTCCAGTTCCGTCTTCATCGCCACCACGCGCCGCGAAATCTCCACATCATTGCCCTTGCTCCCGATGGTATTGATCTCGCGACCGATCTCCTGCAGGAGGAAATCCAGGTTGCGCCCGGCCGGCTCGGGTGATTTCAAGAGACGTGCGGCTTCCTTGAAATGGGCCCGCAAACGGGTCAGTTCCTCGGAGATGTCACTGCGGTCGGCGAAGAGGGCCACCTCCTTGAGCAGTCGCTCGTCATCCAGGGCCACCGGAATCCCGGCCTCCTCGATGCGCTTGAAGAGGGCCGAGCGGTGGGCCGCCAAGTGCGGACCCTTGCGTTCCTCAACCCCATCGGCCTGCTCGGCCAGAAAGCGGAACTTGGCCGCCAGATCGCGGGCCAGGAAGTCGCCCTCGCGTTCGCGCGATTTGTCCCAGGCGGCCAGGGCACGGGTCAGGGTTTTTGTCAGCGGTGCGAGAAACTCACCCGGATCGGTCACCCCGCGCGTGTCTTCCATCACCCCGGGGAGTTTGAGAAGAAAATCCAGCGTGGCTTCGCCTTCCACCTTCAACGACTTCGCCGCCGCCCGGATGCGGCTGCGGTACTCGCCGAGCAACACGGTGTTCACTTGGAGCGCCGGCACCGCGTCCTTCTGCTCGGCCCGCCAGGCCACCTCCACGGTGATCCGCCCACGGGCGGCGGATTGCTGGACCTGGGTTCGCAACGCGTTTTCCAGCGAAGCCAGTTCGCGCGGAAGGTTGAACTGTAGGTCGAGACCTTTCTTGCTGTTGATCGAGCTGATTTCCACCACCAACTTCCGTCCGCAGGCACTGGCCTCCGACGATCCAAACCCGGTCATACTCTTCATCGAGCCTTCCTTTTTAACGCAGGCCGTGGCCCGCGCATAGGGTGAAATCAAAGAATCCACCCCGGGACACCAGGGCAGTCAGAATCAAGGCGTAACCGGTACGGATTCGGGAGCCGGCGTGGCAGGAGCGGACAATGGGTCGGCTGGTGTGGGAGCGGCCGCGTCCTCAGGAATCGTTGCCGTCTGTGTACTCGGTGCCAAATCGAACCCCAGGGTCTTGGCCACCATCGGGATGATGTTGAAAGGATCGCCTCCCTCGGGCCGGATGACAGGTTTTTCCGATGGGCCGGTGACAGAGAACGGGATGCCTTCCCTGAGCGTGGCCGAGGCCGGTGTATCGGGATTCTCCGGCGGGGCTTCTTCCTTTTTTTTGCCCCCGAGGAGTCCTTTGAGAAAACCTTGGGCGATATCGGCAACCTTGCCCACGGGACTGGAATCGATCTTCAGCCGTCCTTTAAGGTTGAGCTGTTTGTCAAAACCGACCTCGCCGTTGAGATGCAACTTGACCCCCTTGCCGACAAGGTGGAGTTCGTCGACCAGTACTTTTTGTCCGGCGATGCGGTAGTTGCCCTTGAGGCTGTCGAACTCACCGGTTTGCAAGGGCGGGATGCCGACGAGGATGCCCGGGACGGGGAAATTCTTCAGTTTGCCGACGACCGGATTCTTGATGTCGAGGGTGCCCTGTCCGCCGAGGTCTTTGGGGGCGTTGAGGGTGCCGTTGCCCTGGAAGTCCAGCTGGAGCGTGCCAGTGAGCAAGTCCGGTGGCCCAGCCAGGTCGCGCAGCAGGTCGCCCACCGCGCTGTCCTTGACCGCCAATGTGGTCTCGAAGGCCCGCCCGGGATCCAGGAGTGCCACTTGGATTTTACCCCCGACCGTGCCCCCGGCGAGCGAGCCGGTGAAGGCCGGGAGGGTCACCTGTCCGTCGGTGAATTGCAAAGGGGTGCGGAGACGGGAAATCCTGATGCCGGGAGCGGCTTCGAGTGCGTCCATTTCGACCCGGAGGTCGGCCGAGGGCTTGCCCCCGGACCAGCGGGCCGAGCCTTCGACTCCGAGTCCCTGGACCGAGGCGACGAGCTTGTTGTCGGGATCAAAGACCTTGGCCCCCGACTTGGAGATGCTGACGGATTCCACCAGCGCCTCCAAGGCCTGCAATTCCCCGGCGGCTTCCGGATTGGATCCAGTGGATGGCTGTTTGGGGGTGTCTGTCGCATTCCCGGTTTGGGTCTTGAAGGGAAGGTCGATGGAGCCATTGCCATTCTGATGGATCTCGATCTGCAAATCGCGGATTTCGACGCTTTTGACCACCGGCTTGCCCTTGAAGACCGACCAAAGATTGATGCGGGCCCCGGCATGACCGAGCGAGAGCAGCGGGGATGATTCGTTCGGTGGGGCGTTGGGCACCACCAGGCCGTCCACCTCGGCCGAACCGAGCAGTCCGATCTTGTGGCCGGCGATGCGGATTTCCGTCCCAAGGGCCTGCGAAACGCCCGTGCGCAGCTTTTCGCGGGTGGCATCAGAGTTGAGCTGGGAAAGGACAAGGAAGACGCCTCCAACCGCAGCCACCAACAGCAACAAGGCCAGGACGCCCACGACCATCAGGATTTTTTTCAACATAAAGGAACCGTTGGGTCAGTTGGGTGAGCAGGGCGCGGGTGCGGCCGGTTCAGGCGGGAACCCCCGCACCGACCGACTCAAAGTAGGCATTGAGCAATGCCAGACCGGCGGCCTGGCTCTTCTCGGGGTGGAACTGGAAACCGGCCACGGCCCCGCGGCGGATGCCGCTGGCAAAGGTCACCCCGCCGTAGGTGGTGGTGCAGGCAGTGTCACCATCGGCCACGGCATCCGGGTAAAAGGAGTGCACATGATAGAAATAATCCGAGCCGCCGGCCGGAGCCAACCCGGAAGCCTCCCGGAAGGTGACCCGGTTCCAACCCATGTGGGGGATCTTGCCCACGGAAGGAGGGAAAAGCACGACCTGACCCGGCAGCCAACCCAGGCCCCGAACACCGGGCGATTCCTCGCCCTCGGCGAACATCAATTGATAGCCAAGACAGATTCCCAGGAAGGGTTTGCCGGAGGCCAGCCAATCCACAATCGGCGCGCGCAGGTCCTGCCGGTCCAGGGCATTCATGGCATCGCCAAACGCCCCGACGCCCGGGAGAACCAGACCCTCACAAGTGGAGAATTCATCCGAGCGGGACACGCGCGACACTTGGCAGCCGACGCGGGCAAGGGCCTTGGTCACGCTGTGGAGATTCCCGCGGCCGTAATCAATCAACCCGACCTTCATGGTTCCCATACTAACGCCGCCCGCCCGCGTGGCAATGCCGGGATATCCCGGCCCACTGCCCACCAAACGGACGGAACCCGATCAGAGCTTGCCCTTGGTGCTGGGCAGGCCTTTGACCCGGGGGTCGCGGCGGCAGGCCATGTCAAGGGCGCGGGCCAGTCCCTTGAAGACCGACTCGGCAATGTGGTGGGCATCACGTCCGTAAAGCAATTCGATGTGCAGGTTCATGGCGGCGTTGTTGGCGAACGCGCGCATGAATTCCTCCACCAAGGTCATGGGGAAATCCCCGGCTTTCCGTGTTTTCCCCGGGACGCGGTATTCGAGGTAAACGCGGTTGCTCAGGTCGAGCACCACCCGGGTGAGGGTTTCATCCATCGGAAGATAGAAAAAACCGTAACGTACGATCCCTTTCTTGTCGCCAAGGGCCTGTTTGAGCGCGGAACCGAGGGCAATGCCCACATCCTCCACCGTGTGGTGGTAATCGACCTGGAGGTCGCCCTGGCAAACCACGCTGAGGTCCATGTTGGCGTGCTTGGAGAAGAGAGTGAGCATGTGGTCGAAGAAACCGATGCCCGTGCGGATGTCGGATTTCCCGGAACCGTCGACGTTGAGCGACAACCGGATCTTCGTTTCGGCGGTGTCCCGCTTGATTGTGGCGGTGCGGCTTTTCATTTGCGGAAGCGGACAGCAACGGATTCGAGGTGGGCATCCATGCCCTCGGTGGCGGCCAGGGTTTCCACCGTCCGGCGAGCACGGCCCAAGGCCTTGCGGTCGTAGCAGACAATACTGGTCCGACGGACGAACTGGTCGATGGTCAGCCCGCTGAAGGTTTTGCCGGCCCCGCCGGTCGGTAATTCGTGGCTCGGCCCGGCCGCGTAGTCACCTGCGGCCACCGGTGAGAAGTCGCCGACAAAGATGCCGCCGCAGTTGCGGATCGTGCGGGCCAGGGTCTTGGCGCCGGAACAGCAGAGCGAGAGATGCTCCGGGGCGATGGCTTCGACAATCTCGACGCCCTGTTTGAGGTTCTTGACCAGGATGAGGGAACACCCGAGGTTCAGCGTTTCACGCAGAAATTGTTGGCGCGAGAGCGTGGACATTTGTTTTTCGATTTCCGTGGCGACCGCTTCGAGGATCTTCTTTTCCGGGGTGATGAGGAAGATCTGGCTGCCGGGGCCGTGTTCGGCCTGGGCCAGAAGATCCGCCGCAAGGAATGCGGGCTTGGCCGTCTTGTCGGCCAGGACCGCGATCTCGCTCGGACCGGGGAGAAGATCGACCCCGACCCGTCCGAAGACCTGGCGCTTGGCCTCGGTGACATAGGCGTTGCCGGGCCCGAAGACCTTGACCACCGGGCGGATCGTTTCGGTGCCGTAGGCCATTGCGGCGATCGCCTGGGCGCCACCCACCTGATGGATTTCCGTCGCACCGGCGAAACGGAGGGCGTAGTGCAGGGCGGGTGCGACCGGGCCGGGCGAGCAGACCACGATTTCCGGCACCCGCGCGACCCGAGCCAGGGTGACGGTCATGATGGCCGAAGAGACAAGCGGGGCCGTGCCCCCGGGTACATAGATCCCGACACGCTCCAGCGGTTGGTAATTTTCACCCACTTCCGCGCCCTCACTGTTGCGACCGGACCACGATTGAGGCACACGGTTTTGATAGAATTTTTCCACATTGCGCATGGCTTTTTTCAGGGCCTCGCGCACCGCGACAGGCGGGAGCTTGGGTTTGGTTTTGAGCGTGAGATCGGCACGCTCCAAGGGAACCGAGGTGTAGCGGTTGTGGATCTCGATCAGGCCCCGATCACCGCGCTGGCGGACCTCGGCGATGATTTGCCGGACACTTTGGACGACCTCGGGGTTGGATTGGTAGGTTCGGTCAAACTGCTTCAGGCGTTCTTGAAACCCGGGTTCACTGTAGGAGAGGCGCTTCATAGGATGTTGCGGCAAAACGGTCAATATAGGGCGAAAGCTAATGAATGAAAAGAACGTTCATTAAACCTTGTGGTGCAATGAATTATAATCAGGCAAGCCCCCATCGGTGCCGGTGGAAAACGCGCCCCTCCTCCATAAAACCCAACTCAAAATCGGTGCGTGGATCGCCTGTCGCATCCCAACTTCCGAGGGATTTCCAGCCGGGCGCCTGCTGCCAATGCTCCATCGACCAAAGGAAATAGTCCTCATGGTCGGTGGTGAACCGGACCTCGCCCCCCGGTTTGATCACACTGCGCAGGTGGTCCAAAAAAGGAGGCTGGATAAGGCGGTGTTTGTGGTGGCGCTTTTTGGGCCAGGGGTCGGGAAACATGATATGGACCACATCGACCGAGGCACACGGGCACAGCCGCTCGATGAAATAGGCGGATTCCAGCCGCAAAACCTTGAAGTTGCCCAGGCCGCGCTCCGGTGCCCGTTTGGCCATCTTGCGTGCACGGCCCAGAAGACGTTCAAGGGCGAAAAAGTTCCTTCCCGGCTCCCGCCGGGCCTTTTCCAGGATGAATCCGCCATCACCCGCACCCAACTCCACTTCCACCGGGTGATCATTGCCGAAAAGCTCGCGCCAGTCGTAAGCCTCGAAGAGATTGGCTGTGGGCACCCAAGAGGATTCCCTCCACTGCTCCCGGGGTAGGTTCATCAGGTCCGGGCCTTTGTTTTTCGGCATGCGCGTTTCTACGCTTTACAAAGTCCCGATTCCAACGCTTAATTTCCCTTCGCTTCATCGCGAAGGCCACGGCTGGATAGCTCAGTTGGTAGAGCAGTGGACTGAAAATCCACGTGTCGCCGGTTCGATTCCGGCTCCAGCCACACCCCCCCACCTTCCTGAATCTCTACCCCCCGCCGTCCCCCTCGACAGCTCTCAACAACCGCCCAATGGGCCCTTGATTAGCTAAGGGCCCATCCTCATTTTTCTCCTAAAGCCCTACGCCACCCTCCGAATACATCAAATGCGTTGACTTTAAGCCTCATACTCGCCCAGTTAAAGTTGGCCTTATTCACCGAGATCTCTGGCAAGTCTGCTCCTCAAAATCGGAAGGGAGAGGCTCCATTCCTATTTCCCCGTTGGCAACCGGTTAGATTCCCTTACACTAGTGGGCATTCCGCAGCTCATGCCTTCCGAAGCCGCCGCCCGTATCAAAATCAATAAGCTGCTCGAAGCAGCAGGATGGCGCTTTTTTGCCGATGCCAACGGCCCGGCAAATATCCAACTCGAACCCAGCGTAACCCTGAAATCCCAAGACCTAGACGCCTTGGGAGTAAACTTCGAAAAAGCGGGCAAGGGATTCATTGATTTCCTCCTACTGAACGAGAAAGGCTTTCCCTTTTTAGTGCTCGAAGCCAAATCCGAGGAGAAGAACCCTCTCGTCGGGAAGGAACAGGCCCGCAAATACGCCAAATCACAGAATTGCCGATTTGTCATCCTGTCCAATGGCAACCTGCACTACTTCTGGGACTTGGAACGGGGCAATCCCTACATCATCACCACTTTCCCCACCCCCACCTCCGTCACCGGATATCAGAAGTCCACCCCCAACCCCCAACGCCTCATCGATGAACTCGTGGGCGAAGACTATGTGGTGCTTACCCAGCGCCCGAATTACGCCTCAGAGGCCGCGTGGAAAAATGAAACCGAACGCCCCGGCTTCATTGAAGCCAACAGCCTGCGCTTCCTCCGCCATTACCAAAAGAAGGCCGTCGCGGCGGTCCAATCGGCCGTCTCCAAGGGTCAAGATCGGTTCCTCCTTGAAATGGCCACTGGAACGGGAAAAACCCTCGTTTCCGCCGCCATCATCAAGCTATTCCTGCGCACAGGAAACGCCAGCCGGGTTCTTTTCCTCGTTGACCGTCTCGAATTGGAAGACCAAGCCCTTAAGGCCTTTAAAAGGGTTCTGGCCAACGATTACAAGAGCGTCATTTACAAGGAAAACCGAAACGACTGGAGACACGCCGAAATTGTCGTCAGCACGGTCCAGTCCTTCCTGCACCACAACAAATACCAGGGTCTCTTTTCCCCCACCGATTTTGACCTCGTCATCTCGGACGAAGCCCACCGCTCCATCGGCGGCAATGCTCGGGCGGTCTTTGATTACTTCATCGGCTACAAGCTCGGCCTGACCGCCACGCCCCGCGATTACCTGAAAAACTTCAATAAGGCCAAACCCACCACCCGTGACCCCCGGGAGTTCGAACGCCGCCTCCTCCTCGACACCTACCGAACCTTTGGATGCAGCGATGGCCAGCCCACTTACCGTTACTCCCTGCTCGACGGGGTCAAGGACGGTTTTCTCATCAATCCGACCGTGGTCGACGCGCGCAGCGAAGTCACCACCCAACTTCTTTCGGACGACGGATTTGTCGTCGAATTCAAGGATGATGCGGGAGACGACGTCAAAGAGGCCTTCAGCCAGCGTGAATTCGAGCGACGTTTCTTTTCCGAAGCCACCAACCATCTCCTCTGCAAAACCTTTCTCGAAAATGCCCTCCGCGATCCCGTCAGTGGAGAAGTTGGGAAATCCATCATCTTCGCCGTCAGTCAAAACCATGCCGCCAAACTGGTCCAGATCCTCAACCAAATGGCCGACCGGATGTTCCCCGGAAAATACCAGTCAGACTTTGCCGTCCAAGTCACCTCCCAGGTCGAAGGAGCCCAGCAACACACCATCAACTTCACCAACAACAACCTCCTCGGTTCGGGCCATTTCAACCCGTCCTACAAAACCTCCAAAGCCCGGGTCTGTGTCACCGTAGGCATGATGACCACCGGCTACGATTGCCCGGACATCCTCAACCTCGGCCTCTTCCGTCCCATCTTCTCCCCTACCGACTTCATCCAGATCAAAGGGCGTGGCACCCGGCCTCACGACTTCCGCGAAAAGGTCCACGACCCCGCTCTCAGGGAATCCATAAAGTCCCCCCACAAAACCACCTACAAACTTTTCGACTTCTTCGCCAACTGCGAATACTTCGAGGAAAAGTTCCCCTACGACCTAGTCATCCAGTTGCCCAAGCCCGGGACCGGCGTTGAGCCCGGTGGCGGAGGAGGAGGCCCGGTTATCGACGGCGCCTATGAACATCTGGGAAGTGACATCCTCGCTTCCATGAAAGAGGAGCCCATCGGCACCGAAGGCATGAAAATCGATCGCATGTTCTTCGAGAAGTTCGAAGATACCGTGCGGGGGAATGATTTCATTGCCGCCTCCATTGAGTCTGGTCAATGGGATCGGGTCATCGACTACGTCAATCGGGAACTTTTCGATAAACCCACCGAATACTACTCCCTCGATAAGCTCCGCCGTGCCGCCGCGGTCGACCGCCGTCTCACCCTGCGGGAAATCCTGGAAAAAATCTTCGGCCTCATTCCCCGCTTCAAATCCAAGGACGAATTGCTCGAGGAGGAATTCTCCAAATTCGTGGCTGACACCAAACCCGAGGAGGCCGAGGCCATTCCTGCTATCAAGAATTACTTCAAGGCCTATGCCACCAGTGGACGGGTCCGGGATATTATCGACGGCGGGCACTTGACCGATCTGGCCACCCACGCAGCTTTTTCCACCAAGGATTTCAAGGCCGTCCCGGCCAAATACCGCACCCTCATCCCCGAATACATCAAGGACTATGTTTCCTTGAACCAATTCGCCGCCTAGAATCCCGCCATGCTCGACACCGATACCAAACGCCGCATCGACACCGCCCGCGACATCCTCGTCGGCAAGGTCCCCGACCCCAAATCCCAGGTCGAGCAGATCACCATCGCCCTCATCTACAAGTTCATGGACGACATGGACGCCGAGTCCGAGGAACTCGGCGGCAAACGGAAATTCTTCACCGGCGACTATGCCCGCTACGGCTGGGCCAAGCTCATGGCGCCATCGCTCGGCGGCCACGAAATGCTCGGCCTCTACAGCGAAGGCATTGCCAAGATGCCCGAAAACCCCGGCATACCCGCACTTTTTCGGGACATCTTCAAAAACGCCTACCTCCCCTACCGCGATCCCGAGACGCTCAAGGCCTTCCTCAAAATCATCGACGAGTTCCGCTACGACCACAGCGAGCGCTTGGGCGACGCCTTCGAGTATCTCCTCAGCGTACTCGGCTCCCAGGGCGACGCAGGACAATTCCGCACCCCACGCCACATCATCGACTTCATGGTTGAAGTTCTCGACCCACAAAAGGGGGAAACTATCCTCGACCCCGCGTGCGGAACTGCCGGATTTTTGATCTCCGCCTACAAGCATATCCTCCGAAGCAACAAGGATGCGAAAGGGCATAGCACCTTGACCCCGGATGACAAAGCCCGCCTCGCGCAAAATTTCAAGGGCTACGATATCTCGCCCGACATGGTGCGCCTCTCCTTGGTGAACCTTTATCTGCACGGCTTCACCGATCCCCACATCTACGAATACGACACCCTCACCTCCGAGGAGCGATGGAACGAATTCGCCGACGTCATTTTGGCCAACCCGCCCTTCATGTCCCCGAAGGGCGGCATCAAGCCCCACAAACGTTTTTCCATCCAGGCCAAGCGCAGCGAAGTCCTCTTCGTGGACTACATGGCCGAGCACCTCACTCCCAGCGGCCGAGCCGGCATCATCGTCCCAGAGGGCATCATCTTCCAGAGCCAGACCGCCTATACCGAGCTGCGCCGCATGTTGGTGGACACCTGCCTCGTCGCCGTCATTTCCCTGCCTGCGGGTTGCTTCAATCCCTACTCTGGGGTGAAGACCAGCATTCTCCTCCTCGACAAGAGCCTCGCCAAGCAGGCGCGGACCATCGCCTTCTTCAAAGTGGAGAACGACGGCTTCGGCCTCGGCGCCCAGCGCCGCGCCATCGAGAAGAACGACCTCCCACAGGTCCAGGTCGAACTCACCGCCTACCTCGAAGCCCTGCGCGCCAAAGCGCCCACCGACACGCTGACCCTCACCACCGGCCTGATCGTGCCAAAGGAAAAGATCGCCGCCAACGGCGACTACAACCTCAGCGGCGAGCGGTATCGGGAGGGTAGAGCCCGTGAGCACCAGTTTCCATTGGTCAGGATCGGAGACGTGTGCGCGGTCAATCCGAGCAAGAACAAGGTGATGGCAAGGAGCGCAGACACGCGCGTTTCCTTCGTCCCGATGGCGGACCTCAACGAACATCGGATTTCATTTCAGGCCAGCGACGAGAAGGCCTTGTCCGAGGTTGGCGCGAGCTACACCTACTTTGAGGACAACGACGTTCTGCTCGCCAAGGTCACGCCTTGCTTCGAGAACGGCAAAGCCGGAATTGCCCGCGACCTCGTCAACGGCATTGGGTTTGGTTCCAGTGAGTTTTACGTCCTGCGTCCGAGCGCCCAAGTGCTGCCCGAATGGATATACTTCTGCGTAATGCATCCACTCTTCCGCGAGAGTGCCGTTGCCCAAATGACGGGGACTGGCGGATTGCAGCGCGTGCCTCGGGATTACGTCGAAAACTTCCAAATCCCCCTTCCTCCGCTGGAGGTGCAGAAGGAGATCGTGGCGGAGATCGAGGGCTACCAGAAAGTCATCAACGGCGCCCGCGCCGTCCTCGACCACTACCGCCCCCACATCCCCATCCACCCCGACTGGCCGATGGTGGAGTTGGGCGAGTGCGTGGAGATTTTGGACAGCAAACGTCGTCCCATAACGAAATCCGACAGAAAGCCCGGCCCGTTCCCTTATTACGGGGCCACTGGCGTGCTAGACTATGTGGAGGATTATCTTTTCGATGAACCCCTTGTCCTCGTGGGGGAAGACGGTGCGAAGTGGGGAGCCCACGACAAAACGGCATTCGCCATTTCTGGTAAGACTTGGGTAAACAACCATGCCCATGTCTTGCGTCCTGTAAGAACTATACTTCTCGACCTTTACCTTATCACGGCGCTGAACGAAATGGACCTCAGTCGTCACATTACCGGCGTCACAGTTCCCAAGCTCAATCAGGAAAAGCTGCGCGCTATTCAAATCCCACTCCCACCGCTCGCCACGCAGCAAGCCATCGTGGCCGAGATCGAGGCCGAGCAAGCACTGGTGGCAGCCAACCGCGAACTAATCACCCGCTTCGAGCAAAAGATCCAAACCATCCTCGCCCGCATCTGGGGCGAAGAAACGTCCACCACCCCAGAGGCTTGAGCCATGGAAGAAGCGCTCGAACTTGGCAACTACCTACCGCTCTCCTTCAAAACCCGGAGCGAGCAGGACTACATTCAGTTTCTATGGGAGGCCTTTGAGTCCAACTACAATGCTAATAAATTCGAATTCGCGAGCCTAGCGTTTCACCTACTCTACATGAGCTACGTTAGCTTCTCGATTTGGCAGATACGTCTTGCCCGAGAAGCAGACTTCAAGAAGGCGCTGATCGGATTCCAAATTGAATCTGAAATGAAGCTCTTAGAAGCAGACAGTCCTTTCAAGTTCTACGATAAACTGAAGGAGTCTCAAATTTTCCGATTTCTGAAGCTCATCGGCTGCGAAAATGCCCAAGTCAGTGAATTCGCAAAGTTCGTTAAGCGCAGAAACAAAATCGCGCATCCAAGTGGAACTGTGTTCTTCAATGACAAAGACAGTATCGACCGGGAAATCGGTCTGATGATGCTGGAAGTGACGAACATCGAGGAGCACATGCGCCCGATCATCTTGGAACTTTACGCCTGCTTCCTCGAAGAGAGCAACGACCCCGACGACCGCGAGTATTCCGAAGACACCGACCAAATCCGCGAAGTCCTCATCCACGCCCACTACCTCTCGCGCAAAGACATAGAAATCTGTGCCACCTTCGACTGGCGCGCTCAAGAGAATTTGGAGATGCACACCAACGCCCCCGGCATTGAGTCTCTCCACCAAACCCTTTGCATCACTTTTGCCGCAACCAGTTCTGCAACCTGATCGAACGATGAAAAAGATTTCTCGCTATACCCAGTTGCTCGAGGACGACAATCAGTGCATTGAACGTCTTCTGAAGAAATGGAAGCCCTCAGTCTTCGGATTGAGTGAAAAGCAATACGAACAGGAACTCCAATCCTGGCTTCAAGTCCAGCTTCTTGATGTTCCCATAGTTGCCCAATACGGCATCGCCAAAGGCAAGGCCGATCTAGTTATCCAAGATTCCCACGTCATCGAACTCAAACTGGCGTTCGAGTCTGATAGCGTGGCTGAATTCGACCGCTGCATCGGGCAAATGGAACGTTACAAACAGAAATGGGTCAATAAAGACGTCGGACCTGTCTATCTGGTCGTCGTCGGTGAATCCGACACCGAATTCCGCAACCTTCTGCACACTTGGTTTAAAGAGGTAAACGACAAACTTACAGATGAGTTCTTCGGAAAACCCAAGTTTTATCTCATCGAAAAACGGCCAAATTGACTATATGGCTTCCGGAAACATCGCCGCCACGCGAGCAACTACCACACTCAGCCCGAATCTTGACCGATTTGTGGCGTCACTTGGCAAAGCGAACTCCACTTGGAGGGAGACATCCATTACAGATTTAGCTGATGTGCCAAGCTATCCCGGCATTTATGTTTTTGTATTCCCTATATCTGAACTCCCCAAATCAAAAATTATCATTCTTCATGGCCGAACCAGTGGAAAGAAGGCCAACAAAAAGCAAATCCAGTTTCAATTCAGCTACACCGCGAACCCACTACGTAAAGGTGCTGGCGGTGTCATCTACGTTGGCAAAACATCCAATCTAAAGAAACGCCTGAAGGGCCATTTGTCTGAAAATGTTCGAGCGACCACCAACCAAGTTCTCAGGGGACTGTCCGGTCAATCTTCGCATGGGGTCAGCAAAAGCCATTTACATAGAGCCAAGCATCTTCTTTCCAAATGGGGGGCCGTATTTTACCTGGAGCACAAGCACGACGATGAAATAACTACACTCAAGAATAACGGCATAAGCCTGGTTGCAGACCGAGACCTTCTTGAAATCAAATTGATCGCCAAATACGCCCCGCCATTCAACATCAAAGCAGAGCGCTAGCCTCCCTTCACTTGTATCCTATTCAAGGCGTGCTATTTACAGGTTTTCTTGTCTACTCGAAGCCAATCTTCTAGATTGTAACAGCAATGGTCTCCCTTCCAACACCCACTCTCAGTTCCGGCGCCTACACACTGCCGGATGCCGCGCGTTTGCTCGGGCTCCCCCTTGCCCGCCTCCGTTCGTGGGTTCGGGGCACTTCCTTGAGGCCCGTAGAAGGTTCAGTCGCCTCCTCGCGCCGCTTGCCAGCCGGGGAATTTTCCACCCGGGGTGAGGGTCGGGACCGACATTTCAACTTCTTCACTTTGATCGAGTTATTCTCCATCGCCCAGCTTCGGGGTCACGGCGTGTCCATGACCACCCTCCGCCAAGCCCGCAAGGAACTGGGTTCCCGTTTCCAGACTCCCTACCCGTTCGCCCTCCAGGGTTTGATGACCGACAAACGCCGATTGCTGAAAGAGATGGGCCATCAAGTCTTGCTCGAACTGGGTTCCGGAGGACAGGTGGCTTTTGAAGCCCTGATCGGTCCGTTTTGTCACCGGATCGACTTTGATGCCTCCACACGATTGGCCGCCCGCTATTTTCCCATGGGACGCGATCACCAGATTGTGGTTGATCCCAGACATGCTTTTGGCCGTCCTGTGGTATGCGGAACCAATATCACCACGGAAGCTCTCGCCTCCTTGATCAAGGGCGGAGAAAAAATTGAAGACATCGCTGATGATTTCCGTCTGGACCCTGGCGCGGTGCAGGAAGCTTGGCGGTTCGAAACCCGCCAGGCTGCATGAGAGTTTATTTCGACGAAAATTTTTCTCCCCATTTAATCGCCGGATTTCGGACCTTCCAAGAAGGCCGTAAAGGGGAGGATTTTGAAGTTTGCTCGGTCGTGGAGGAATTCGACCGGGGAGCGGCAGATGAAGATTGGATTCCCGAGGTAGCCAAACGCCACGGAGTCATCATCACCCAGGATATCAACATCCACCGAACCCATGCCCAGTGGCAGCTTTGCCAAACCCACAAAGTGGGCGTGTTTTTCATTAAACCCCCAAAAAAGATGGGCTGGTCCTATTGGGATATCATCCGACTGACTATGAAATGGTGGGATGAAATCAAGAGACTATCCCGTGAGGAAACCCGCCCATTCGGTTGGATTATTGAAACCACCAAATCGAAAATGTCCAAATTGTAGTGCTATCGTAACGAATCTTTATCCCACACCCTTCTTGCGGTGCGGATAAGGCACGCTAAGCTTCGGAACTCACATATGCGCGTACTCGTCACAGGCATGATTGCCGGCATGGATGATGCCGAATACCTCAACAAGGTCGTCGCCCTCGGCCAAAAAAACCACCGCGACATCAAGGTTTTCAATGCGGTCGAGGCCTTCACCAAGGCGGGCAAAAAACCCCTCGAACGCCTCCTCGGCACCACCGACTATGTCTTCGAACTGACCCGCGAGCGAGAATACGAACGCATCGGCTTCGAAATCGAGAAGCACAAGTATCAGGACGTCATCGTCCGCGCCCCCGCCACCGTCGAGTGGAACCGCATCAACCGCAAGTTCAAGGACCAACGCTACATCCGCGACTTCATACGGCCGGACCTCATCGTCACTCTCATCGACGCCGAGTGGCTCATCAAAGCCAAGCTGGAGAGCCCCCAGGTGGACGACCCCTTCCTCCAGTCGCTCAAGGACCGGAGCCACACCCTCTACGAAATCCTCTCCTGGATGCATGAGGAAGTCAGCTTGTCGGAAGATTGGGCCAAATACATGGGCGTGCCGCACTACGTCGTCGCCACCGGTGAACCCCCCGAGTGCCTGTACAAACTGACCGCCTACCCCAACCCCTGGGTCGTCTACGCCAGCTACTCCATGACCTACGCCACCCCGGATATGCGCCTGGAGGTCAACAAGGTCATCGACCGCCTGCGCGACTACGCCGTGGTCATTGATCCGCAAACCGTCGAAATCGGCACCAACTACGACCAGGAAACCCAGGCCAACCGCGAGGCCATCTACGCCTACACCGTGCACCGCGACCTCCACTGGTATGTCGGCAAGGTCCACGCGGTGGTGGCCATCCACCCCTATCCGGAACGCCCGCCGCTCTCCGCCGGGATGATGGACGAACTCGGCCACGCGCGCGATTACATGAAGGCGCGCTACATGATTTTCCCCAAAGGGTTCAGCCCCTTCACCACCGACAGCTACATCGAGAAGGGCCACCTCTTCGAACAGGCCGACGAATTCTTCCACCACTTGGAAACGGTGGAAGGACGGAAGAAATTCAGCGACGACTTCAAGCTCCAGGGCAATTTCTTCATGTAGACCCGTCCGCGGCCTTCGCCTCGCCTAATTGAAAAAAGCGGCTACCTTCGGGCATGGCATTCCCCAATCTGCGCAGCCGCTTTTATGACCCCGGCTGTGTCGAGGAAATGGACCGGCCCGATGTTGTCCCGGACGTCCTCAAGCGCGACCTCGAGAACCTGCGCACGCTCAACCGTTGTTTCGGCGGACTCGGCGCCGCCCGCTTCGCCTGCAGGCTGGCGCAATCGCTTCCCGCACCGGTCATGTCGGTCCTTGATGCCGCCTGCGGCGGGGGCGACCTAACCAAACTCCAGCACGACATTCTCGCCCCCAGACGAAGCGTCGCCATCGACCTCCACCCCACCACCCTGGAATTGGCCCGGGAGCACGCCGCTGATCCAACCATCGACTTCCAATCGGCCGACCTGCGCGCCCTGCCTTTCCCCGATGAAAGCTTCGACCTCGTCACCTGCCACCTCGCCCTGCACCACTTCCCGGATGACGAAGCCGTGACCGTCCTGCGCGAATTGGCACGGATCGCACGGCGTCTGGTCGTGGTCAGCGACCTCGAACGCAACCCCATGGGCTATGCCGGAGTCTGGTTGGTGGTGCGGTACTGGCTGAACGACCCCATCACCCGCCACGACGCCCTCCTGTCCGTGCGCAGGGCGTGGAATAGAGGGGAATTCGCCGCATTGGCCCACCGGGCCGGCTGGAAATCCGCGCAGCACCGCCCCCTCCCCTGGTTCCGCCAGGCCTTGTGGTGGCACAAGGCATGAATGCGCCCCTCCATCACGACCTGCTCATCCTCGGCGCCGGACCGGCCGGATCGATGGCCGCGCTCGTCGCCGCACGGGCCGGCCTGTCGGTGGCCGTCATCGACAAGGCCCGTTTCCCCCGGCCCAAAATCTGCGGCGATTGTCTCCACCCAAGCGTTTGGGATATCTTCCGCCGCCAAGGGCTCGACACCTCGTTCTCCCTCCTTCCCCATCAACCGCTGACCCGGCTGCGTCTTTCCTCCGATTTCAACAACCCCTTGGAGTTTGTCCGCAGCGCACACCCCGACGGACAGCGTGCGGTGTCCCGCGAAAATCTCGACCACTGGCTCATGAAGGAGGCACAACAGGCGGGCGCTTCCTACTTCACCGAAACCACGCCCCTTTCTCTTTCCCTGGAAAAAAACGGTACGCTGCTGACCGACCGGGGTGAATTCCGGGGAAAGGTCCTGGTCGGTGCCGACGGACGCAACTCCTGGCTCGCGCGCGTCTCCGGACTTTCCCGTCCGAATCCGCGCTGTCCGCGCGTGGCCTGGCAGACCTCCCTCGACTGCCCGGGGGCCGACGATGCCGTGCACATGACTTTTTTCCCCGAGGGCTACTTCGGGCTTGCCCGCAACGGCACCGGTCCGGCCAACCTCTGCATGGTCCTGCGTACCGACTCCGGCGTCCATCCCTCGGAAATCGCCGCGCGCTACTTCCCCGGGAGCGGAGACCTCGATTGGCACAGCGTCCACCCCATCGCCCGCGCCCCGGCTCGGCCATCGTCGGGAAACATCCTGCTCGTCGGGGACGCCGCCCGGGTGGTCGAACCCTTCACCGGCGAAGGCATCGCCCTGGCCCTGGCCTCCGGCGAGTTGGCAGGAAAATTGAGCGCCCAAGCCGTCCACCATCAAACCATCGACCGTCTTTCCCTCGAATACCAAGCCGCTCACCTCGCCCTGTATCGCGGCCTCTCCTGGCAGAATGCTCTTACCCGATGGCTAGGCATTCATCCATCCTGGGGCTGCCGGACCGTCCGGTGGCTGGGCCAACGACCCGGTCTGGCCCGCCGGATTTGCCAGCCCTTCCTTTGAACAATCCAACACCGGGCACCCACTACGCGCTCGAATCCCGCCAAAGTTGCATTACCCTGCATGATCATGAATGCGCTCCTGTGCGATCTACGTGCGCTGTTTTCCCAAACGGACCAGGCCACTGAAGCCTTCGCCCGCGCTTCGGGGATCACCTGCCCGCCCGGTTGCGGGGCCTGTTGCCACTCGCCGGAGGTGGAAGCCTCGGAATTGGAGATGCTCCCGATGGCCGATCACCTGGTGCGAACCGGTAAAGCCGAAGCGACCTTGCGCCAATTGCACGAGCATCCGGACGCCACCACCTGCGTGTTCTTCGAGCCCGTCGCCGGATCGGATACGGCGGGACGCTGCGGGCAGTATGCCCAGCGCCCCCTCCTCTGCCGCCTCTTTGGCTTTGCCGGCCGACGCGACCAAAACGGCACTCCCCAATTCACTGCCTGCCGCATCCACCAGCAAACCTGCCCCACTGCCGTGAGCGAATCCACCCTGCGGGTGGCGCGCGGGGAATTGCGCCCACCGCTCTACACCGAGGCCACCGATGCCCTCTGGGCCCTGCATCCCGAAATCGGCTTCGACCGTTTCCCCATCAATCAGGCCCTTCGCCGTGCACTCGAACGCCTCCTCACCCGCATGAGCTACGAAAACCCCTGAACATACAGCACGAAAACAAAGTGCCCCCCCGGCCCCGACCGTACATTTCCCGGTTCGCATTTCTGAAAACTCCTTTTAGCCTGTTTCCACCATGTCTTCCCGCCGTGCCGTTTTCCTGGTCAACCTGGGGTCCCCCGATTCCACTTCCATCCCCGATGTCCGCCGCTACCTGAATGAGTTTCTCATGGACGACCGGGTCATCGACGTGCCCTGGTTGCTCCGCCGGATCATCCTGAGCTGCTTCATCCTTCCCTTCCGCCCGAAAAAATCCGCCCACGCCTACGAAAACATCTGGACCCCGGAAGGTTCACCGCTCGTCGTCACCAGCAAAAAACTGCAAAAACACCTCGCGGAAAAAATCCCCCTCAAGGTCGGCCTGGGCATGCGCTACGGAAATCCCTCCATCCGTCACGGACTGGAAGAATTGCTCGGCGATTCTTCGCTGGAGGAAATCTTCATGATCCCGCTCTACCCCCACTACGCCATGTCCTCTTTCGAGACCGTGGTGGTCAAAGCCCGCGAAGTCATGAAGGAACTCGGATCGAAGGTGAAACTCACGGTCATCGACCCTTTCTACGACGACCCTCTATACCTCGACGCCCTGGAGGCCTCGATCCGTCCCCACTTGGAACAACCCTGGGACCATTTCCTTTTCAGCTACCACGGCATCCCCAAACGGCACCTGTGGAAAGGCGATCCCTCCAAGGCCCACTGCATGAAGGTCGAGGATTGTTGCAACGTGGCCTCCGCCGTACACAAGGTCTGTTACCGCCACCAAAGTGTCCACACCACCAGGTCCATGGTCCAACGCCTTGGGCTGCGGGAGGACCAATACACCACCTCTTTCCAATCCCGCCTCGGCAGCGAGGAATGGTGCGTGCCCTACACCGACCAGACCATCACCCAGCTGGCGCAGAGCGGGGTCAAGAAGCTGGTCGTGGCCTGCCCGGCCTTTGTCTCCGACTGCCTGGAAACCATCGAGGAAATCGGCATGGAAGGCCGCGACAATTTCCTCGAACACGGCGGCGAGGAATTCCGTCTCATTCCCTGCCTCAATGAACACCCGAAATGGGTCGAGGCGCTGGCCGCTTGGAGCACGAAGACCTAGCGGAATACCAGCAGCGGCCGCAGTTTTTCCAGCGTCGCCGGACTGATGCCGCGCACCCGGGTGAGTTCCTCCGGGTTCTTGAAGGGTCCCTTGGCGCGTTCCTCGATGATGCGCAGGGCCATGGCCTCGCCGATTCCCGGCAAGGCCATCAACTCATCCCGCGACGCCGAGTTGGGGTTGACCGGTTGCGCGGGGGATTTTTTCCCGCTGCCGGTGGCCAGATCCAATTCGGCATCCTCCTGGCGCTCGGCCAGGCGTTCCTTGGGCAACTCGGTCCAGTTCGTCAAGGCCCAGATCCCGCGCTTCTCCGCCGCCGCGGCCAGTTCCAGATCCCGCAAGTGTTCGCGGTAATCATCCGCCGAAAGCCGGTCCGGCGTCTGGCGATAAACCCCGAAGGCCCTCGCCAGTCCTTCCTCGACCAATTGTGCGGCCAGGTCCCGTTTCTCCGCCGTCTCCACAAAGGCGTAAACGCGTGAGTAGTGGCTGTCCCCCCGCCCGTCGGCGAAGGCCGTGTGGATGACAAAAGGTTTGGCCAGAAGTGTCTTCACCCGCGACGCCGCCTCCGCGCCAAAGCCCTTGGCCCGGGCAATGGAGGCTTCGGCCGGTCCCGAAGCCAGGCCGAAATAACGCCGCTGGGTCCTCAGTCGCCGGGCATCGGAGTCGTCCTTCACATGCCATTCCATACAATCCGCACCGTAAAGCCGCACCGTCTGCTCCCGGCCGTCGGGCAACCGCACCGGGAAGCTGTCCCCATCGGACCAATCAACTTCGATCAACGTGCAGCCCTCGAAGCGCTGCAAGTCGCCACTGGCCGTTTTTTCCGCAGGAGCAGCTGTGACAATCAGAGGCAAGAGAACCAGCAGGCCCCAAATGGTCCGTCCACGATCCAAAAGCATCATGATGAAAGCGTGGTCCAGAAAACGGCAAACTCAAGGCTTGGGACTGCTCCCCCATGTCGTAAACACGGCCTCAGATTGCAATTTGCCTACATAACCAAAGCCCATGGACTGAATGACAAAATCAACGGGGGGGGGCGATCCGCCTGAGGCGGACTGCCGAGCCGGTTTGATGCCTGTCTTCCAAGGGCGGCTCAGCCCCGCACCCTTGCGGGGGAGCCAGGAGTTTCGCCCTTCCGCACCATGAACAAGGGCCTTAAACCGACAACGATCCCACCAGCGCATCCAGCGTGCTCTGCGGGGCCTGCACGTGCACCGGAAAACCCATCCGATCCATGGCCGCCGAGGTCACGGGCCCCAGACTGGCGTAACGCAGGCCTTCCTTGGGGTAATCCAATCCCAGCGCGGCGAAATTTTCCACCGCCGAGGTGCTGCAGAACAGAATCCAGTCCGCCCCTTCCGTGGTCAACCTGCGGATGCCGCCCTGGGTATCGCCGGTCTCGGGGACGGTGTCGTAGACCTCGATGCGCCGCACTTCGCACCCATGCGGCTTCAGGCCCTCCTCCAAGTCTCTCCCCGCCTTGACTCCGCAGGGGAAAAGGATCTTCTTCCCGACTTCGCTGGAAGGCCAGGCCCTGACGAGATCGACCGCGCTGAATTTCGACGGCATCAGGTCGACCCCCAGGTGAAAGTCCCTGACCCGGGCGGCGGTGGATGGACCGATGGCCGCGATCTTCCGGCCGGCCAGCGAGCGGATGTCGTGGTGGGCGAGATACTGCCGGAAAAAATGTTCCACCCCGTTCGGACTGCTGAAAACCAGCCAGTCACCAAATGGAAGGGGATCTTCCCAGCGTTGACCGTCGGTTTTCGGCACGATGCGGATGGTCGGGAGATCGATCACATCCGCCCCGCGTTCTTCCAGTAATTGGCGTAATTTGTTTTGATAGGTGAAGGTGCGGGTCACCACCACCTTCTTCCCAAACAAAGGCCGGCGCTCGAACCACGAGAGGGTGTGGTGCAATCCGGCCACCCCGCCCACCACCACGATGGCGGGGGCCCCCAGCCCGGATCTCGCCACTTGGTCGGGCAGGGATGCGATGGTGCCCATGATGGTCCGTTGACGGGCGGTCGATCCCCAGTGGATGAAGGCGGCCGGGGTCTCTGCGGGACGACCGGCGTTGCGCAATTTTTCGCAGATCGAAGCGAGGTCTTTCACCGCCATGAACAGAACAAGTGTGGCCCCGGAATCAGCCAGGGCCTTCCAATGGACCTTGGATTCCCCCTCGGCGCTTTCATGTCCGGTGACAAAGGCCACACAGCCCGAGTGATCGCGATGGGTGAGCGGGATGCCCGCGTAGGCCGGCACGGCATAACCCGCAGTCACACCCGGGATGACTTCGTAAGACAGGCCCGCCGCCGCCAAGGCTTCGGCTTCCTCACCTCCGCGTCCGAAGATGAAGGGATCCCCCCCCTTCAAACGGACCACCCATTTGCCCGCTGCGGTGTGTTCGACCAGGAGGCGGTTGATCTCCGCCTGGCCCAGGGTGTGTTGTCCGGCACGCTTGCCCGCGTCGATTTTCAAACAATCCGGACGGACCCATTCGAGAAAGGTCTGGCTGGCCAGGGCATCGTAGACCAGAACCTCGGCCTTCCGCAGAACTTCAACGGCCCGCAAGGTGATGAGCCCTGGATCGCCCGGGCCGGCCCCCACCAGATAGCAGATGCCTCCCTTCATGGTCCCCTGAGTTGGGCGGCGAGCGCCCTCACCCCCTGCTCGGCTTCATCCCAGCGGCCAGAGACTTCGCCCTTCCTTCCCTGGGGCTGTCCCTCATGATAAAACACCGCCCTGAGGCGGAATCTTCCACCATCCTCCGGTTCATCGGCCAGCGCTCCCAGCGGGACATGGCAACCGGCCTCCATCGCGACCAGGAACGCCCGTTCCAAACCGACCCGTCTCCGGGTGGCCGGATCATCGAGTGCCACGAGGAGACCGAGGGTGTCCGCATCATCCGCCCGCGCTTGCAGCGCCAGGGCACCCTGCCCCGGTGCCGGCAACATCCACTCGGTCGGCAGATCCTCCGCCACCAGACCGGAAAGATCCACCGGCAGACGCGTCAACCCGGCCCGGGCCAGGATGATCCCATCCCATGACGCATGCTCACGCAAGCGCATGATCCGGGTGTCGATGTTGCCGCGAAGGGGGACGAAGGAGGCTCCGGGATAACGTTCCACCCATTGGAGGCTGCGACGCAGGCTGCTGGAAGCCAGGGTCATCCGTTCCTGCCCACCCAGAACACCCAACCCGCGGCGCGAAATCAGCACATCGGCACATGAGGCGCGGACAGGGACTGCGGCCAGGACCAAACCCTCGGGCATGGCGGCGGCCAGATCTTTCGCGCTGTGCACGGCAAAATCGACCTGCCCGGCCAGCATGGCTTCCTCCAATTCCTTGGTGAAAATGGCCTTGGTGGATTCCACCGGCTTGACAGGACCGGCCTGCATCTGGTCGCCCGTGGTGGTGATGCGGACCAGTTCCACCTTGAGACCGGGATGGGCGGCTTCCAACGCGCGGGCAATCTGGGTGCTCTGGGCCACCGCCAGCGGACTGCCCCGGGTGCCCAGTTTCAGTGCCTCCTTCACGGATTGGCCTCCAGCGCTCTCCCCGCGGCCTTTACCAATCCCTCAAAATCCGACGCGCTCTCGGAACGGAACGCCACCTTCCCATCCTTGCCAAAGACCACGACTCTTTTTTTGTCCGCCGGCTCGTCCCACCCCACCGCTTGGCAGACTTCACCCTTGAAATCCGCCACCGCGCTGACATCGGGTCTGGGATTGTTGTGATTGCCATTCGCACGATAGGCAGGCGCGATGCGCAGCGCTTCCATGTCGAGATCCTTTTGCATGCGGCGAACAGTGTAGCCCTTGGCCCAATCGGCCATCGACTTGCGCAGATCCACCAACACGACCGAACGAAAATCGGGGCGGCCCTGGAAAACATCCAGCGAAGCCCCGGCCTTCCTTGTCCATTCCTGCATCGCCGGGTTCGAGTAAATCACCACCGTGACGCGACCGGGTTCATCCAATCGGCGTCTGACCCCATCCGCATCGGTGACTGAAAGGGCAGCCGAAGCGGAAGCGGTGCCCCACCCGAGAATCACAAATCCCCAGACAATCAAAAATCTGAAATCAGAAATCTGAAATCTCCTCACTCCACCACCTCCAGAATATACCCGCGCAGGTATTCGCTTTCATCATGGTGAAGCAATACCGGATGGTCGGCGGGCTGGCCCGTGCGGTGGAGCAGGCGGACGCCGCGACCGGCGTCATGGGCGGCCTGGGCCAGCATTTCACGGAACATTTCATAGCCAATGTGGTGCGAGCAACTGTAGGTGGCGAGAATGCCCCCGACGGGGAGGATCTTCAGTGCACGGAGGTTGATCTCCTTGTAGCCGCGCAGCGCCCCCTCGACCCGGTCCTTGCCAGGGGCAAAGGGCGGTGGATCGAGGATGATGAGGTCGTAAGCACCCGGATGGACCGGCTTGAGGGCATCGAAGACATTGGCCTCGATGAATTCCACGCCCAAACGGTTGTGTGCGGCGGTCAGACGACCGGCGGCAATGGCCTCGGCCGAGGAATCCATCCCCGTGGCCGTGGCCGCACCGGCCCGTGCGGCGTGCAGGGCGAACCCGCCCTGGTTGCAGAAACAATCCAGGACACGCTTTCCCCGGGCCAACGATGCCACCAGGATGTGTTGTTCCCTCTGGTCCAGATAAAGCCCGGTCTTCTGCCCTCCCAGCGGATCGATATGAAACTCCACTCCACCGACTGACAACCAGAAAGGGGGCCAGCTGGGCGGCTCACTGTGCGCCGGACCCACGGGCAGTCCTTCCTTGGCCCGCACCGGCAAGTCGTCGCGCCACACCATGGCCAGCGGAGAAAACCGGTCCTGCAGGTGTTCGGACAACAAACCCCGCCGTGCTTCCATCGCCAAAGTCGAAATCTGGATGACCAACACCTCACCGTAACGATCCACCACCAAACCGGGAAGACGGTCACTTTCAGACCAGACCAGGCGGCAAACCGCTTGGTTGCCGCGATGGTGGATGGCTTCGTCCAAGCGCGAATGGAAAAGGGCGGCATCCAGGTCCTCGGCCCGCTTGGAGTAGCGACGCCAGACAATCTGTGATCGCCCGTTGTAGATACCGCTTCCGAGCAGTTTACCACGGGCATCCCGGCAGACCGCCACACCACCGTCGCACGAGGCGGGGAGCAGGTTTTCCACTTCCCCGGCAAAGACCCAAGGGTGGCCTTCCTGCGCACGGGGCCTGCGCCCCGGACGGAGCCGGAGCGTGGGCAGGTGGTCGGAATCGGTCATGGGCCGGATAGCCTACACAAGCGGCGGTCCTGATGGAAAGCGGATGTTGGCCGTTCTAAAATACGAAACGCCCTCAGATCCCGGCACGATCTAACCGCAACCGCAACCGGTCTTCTTCTTGGGCATCGCCGTGACGTTACCGACATCGGGATACTCGTAAATGTCGCCACGGTAATTGCGCAACACGACCCGTTCCCCTGTGCGGGCGATGATGTAATCCGGGTTGAGGGGGATCTTCCCGCCGCCCCCCGGGCCGTCGACGACATACTGCGGCACGGCATAGCCGGTGGTGTGACCCCGGAGCTTGTCGATGATCTCGATGCCTTCCTGGATCGAGGTCCGCAGGTGGGAGGTACCGAGGATGAGGTCGCACTGGTAGAGGTAATAGGGACGCACGCGGCAATAGACCAGTTTGTGGATCAGTTCCCTGAGAATTTCCACCGAGTTGTTGACCCCTTTGAGGAGGACGGCCTGGTTGCCCAAGGGAACCCCCGCATCCGCCAGGCGGCCCAGGGCCTCTTTGACTTCGCTGGTGATCTCCTTCGGATGGTTGGTGTGCACGCTCATCCAGACCGGATGATACTTGCGCAGCATGGCACAAAAGTCCGGGGTGATGCGCTGCGGCAGGAAGATCGGGACGCGGCTTCCGATACGGATGAACTCGATGTGCGGGATCGACCGGAGTCGCGCAAGGATGCCCTCCAGCTTCTTGTCCGAAAACAGCAGCGGATCCCCGCCGGAAAGCAACACATCGCGGATTTCAGTATGGGATTCGAGGTATTTGTAGGCTTCCTCGAAATCGGTCTCCAGTTCCTGCTCCCCCACCCCGCTGACCACACGGCTGCGGGTGCAGTAACGGCAGTAGGAGGCGCAACGGTCGGTGACCAGGAAAAGGACGCGGTCGGGATAGCGGTGCACCAAGCCCGGGACCGGCATGGTGCCGTCCTCGCCGCAGGGATCGGCCATTTCCTCGGGCGCCGTCTGGGTTTCTTCCAAAAGAGGGATGACCTGGCGCCGGATCGGGCAATGGGGGTCCTGGGGATCGATCAAGTTGAAGAAATGGGGGGTGATGCCCATGCCAAGCTTGGTGGAGGTGAGGAGCACTCCGGCGCGTTCCTGGGGCGTGAGGGCCATCCGCGATTCCAACCCCTTGAGGTCGGTGATGCGGTTGCGGAGCTGCCAGCCCCAGTCATTCCATTGCTCGGGAGTGACCTCGGGCCAATGGCCGGGGTAGGAAGGAGTGAATGAGAGCTGTGCCAATGAGTGCCCTTGCCGAATCAAACTACAAACTAATAACGCGAACCCCTTTGTCAAATAATTGGAAAAGGGAGCATCGTTGCCTATGTTGGCCTACATGTCTGATACGAATCCCAAACTCTACGTCAAAACCGGTTGCCCTTGGTGCGCCGAGGCCATCGAATTCCTCGACAAGCACCGGATCACCTATCAAAAAGTGACGGTCTCGAACAATCCCGCGGCCATGGATGAAATGGTGACGCTTTCCGGCCAAACCAAAGCCCCTACTCTCGACTGGCACGGAGAAATCCTCGCCGACTTCGGCGCTGCCGAACTGGAACCTTTCCTCCGCCGTCTGAAAGCCCTTACCTGATGGACGCCGCCACCTCCAGCGCACTGGTCATCTCCCGCTTCGGCGATCCCTCGGAGGTTCTGGAACTCCAAACCCGACCCCTGCCCGCCCCCGGTCCCGGCGAACTCCGGTTGCGGATGAAGTTCGCCCCGATCAATCCCGCCGACTTGAATCTCATCGAGGGCACCTACGGCATCAAGCCTCCCCTTCCCGCCGTCTGCGGCAACGAAGGTCTCGGCGTCGTCGAGGCCATTGGCGCTGGAGTCACCGGCTGGTCCATCGGCGACCGGGTCATCCCCCCGGGCGGCACCGGAACCTGGCAGGAATTTGCGTTGGCCCCGGCGGACCGGGTGTTCCGGGCCCCCGAAGGCACCTCGGACGAATTCGCTTCCATGCTTTATGTCAACCCGCCCACGGCCTGGTGCATGCTGCATGATTTCGTTGCCCTCCAACCCGGCGATTGGATCATCCAAAATGCCGCCACCTCGGCGGTGGGGCGCTGCGTCATCCAGATCGCCCGTGCCCTCGGCTGGAAAACCCTCAGCGTCGTCCGGCGACCCGAAGTCATCGCGGAACTGACGGCCTTGGGCGGCGATGCGGTGGTCGTGGAAGACCCCGCCCTGCCAAAACGCCTCAAAGAGATCACCGGAGGGGCCCCGATCCGTCTGGCCCTGAATGCCGTGGGCGGCGACAGCGCCGGAACCCTGGCCAAGTGTCTCACCCAGGGCGGCCAACTCGTGACGTATGGGGCCATGTCCAAGCAACCTCTCAAGCTGGCCAACGGCCTCCTCATCTTCAACGACCTCCACTGCCACGGGTTCTGGCTGACCCGCCGCTACCAGCAGCGCCCCCGGTTCGAAACCGAGGTGATCTACGACCGCCTGGGAGAACTTCACCGGGCCGGCCAGTTGCAAATCCCGGTGGAGAAGACCTTCCGCATGGCCGAATTCCAGGAAGCCCTCCGCCTCGCCCGCCAGGAATCCCGGGGCGGCAAGGTGCTCCTCTCCCTTGCCTGAGGGGCAGGCGCCCCCCGCCCGCTGCGGGGTTGTAGATGGCCGAACATAAGGGTATTGACACCCGCAGCCTTCGCCTGCACTCTTTTTCACTCATTTATGTCCAAAGCAGAAACCACCACGATCATCGCGGAAACCCGCCTCCATGAAGGCGATACCGGCTCGGCTGACGCGCAGGTCGCGATCCTGACCCATCGGATCAATCATTTGACCGACCACCTCAAGACCGCGGTCAAAGACCACAGCTCACGCCGTGGCCTCATCCGCATGGTCAGCAAGCGCCGCCGACTCCTCGATTACCTCTCGCGCACCGACAAGGGCCGCTACGAGGGTGTGATCAAGAAGTTGAGCATCCGCAAGTAACCCGAACCCAAGCAACTCCCAACCCGGAACGGCACACAGGGAAAGTTTCAGAGAACACAACAGGGCCGTCGATCCCCCGCGCCAGATTGGCTGCCGACCCTGCTTTGCTCTCTGTCTTTCCACCGCCGCCGGGTTGGAAGGGCGGGCCCGTCCCGCCCCCATAATACCACCAACCCCAGAAAGACCCCCATGAGCACCCCCACCCAAATCACCGCCACTATCGGCGGCAAATCCATCACCTTCGAATCCGGCAAACTCGCCAAACTGGCCGACGGCGCCGTCACCGTCCGCTGTGGCGACACCATCGTCATCGTCACCGCCGTCTCCGCCACCAAGGTCAAGGACGGACAGGACTTCTTCCCCCTCACCGTCGAATACAAAGAAAAAGCCTCGGCCGTGGGACGTTTCCCCGGTGGCTATTTCAAGCGCGAAGGCCGACCCTCGGAAAAAGAAATCCTCACCTGCCGGATGACCGACCGTCCCCTGCGCCCGCTCTTCCCCAAGGGCTACTTCTACGATACCCAGATCATCACCCTGCTCCTCTCCGGTGACGGTCAGAACGACCCCGACATCCTCAGCATCAACGGCGCCTCCGCCGCGCTCTGTGTCTCGGACATCCCATTCAACGGCCCCATCGGTGCCGTCCGCATCGGCCGCGTCGACGGCAAGTTCGTCGTCAACCCCACCCACAAGGAAATGGAGTTCAGCGACCTCGACCTCGTCTACGCCGGCAACGAATCCGAACCCATCATGATCGAAGGCTCCGGCCTGGAAATCCCGGAAGCCGACTTCAAGTCCGCCATGGCCTTCGCCCAGGAACAGGTCGCGATCCTCGTCCAGGCCCAGCGCGAACTCGCCGCCAAGGTTGGCAAGCCCAAGCGCAACGCCCCCCTCATGCTCGTCAAAGACGACCTCCTGGAAATCGCCTACCAAGTCGCCGGTGACCGCATCGAAGCCGCCCTCTACCAACCGAGCAAGGTCGACCGTTACAAGTCGGTCGAAGCCCTGCGCGACGAGGTCAAGGCCGCCATCCTGGCCAAATACCCCACCGCCACCGGTTTCGAAATCAACCAGGCCTTCGACTACCTCCAGAAAAAAGCCGTCCGCGGCTCGATGCTGGACAAGAAGTCCCGCTGTGATGGCCGTTCCTTCAACCAGATCCGCAACCTCGCGGGCGAAGTCGGCCTCATCCCCGTGGTCCACGGGTCGTCCCTCTTCAGCCGCGGTGAAACCCAGGCCGTCTGCCTGACCACCCTCGCCCCGGCCGACGAAGCCCAGGAACTCGACGGTTACACCGGCGGGGAAAAGACCAAGCGCTTCATCCTCCACTACAACTTCCCCCCGTTCAGCGTCGGTGAAACCGGCCGCTTCGGCGGACAGAACCGCCGCGAAATCGGCCACGGCGCCCTGGCCGAGCGTTCCATCCTCCCGGTCATCCCGCCGGAATCGGAATTCCCCTACGCCATCCGTATCAGCTCGGAAGTGATGGAATCCAACGGATCCACCTCCATGGCCTCGGTCTGCGGCGGCGTCCTCTCGCTCATGGATGCGGGCGTCCCGCTCTCCGCCCCGGTCGCCGGCATCTCCGTCGGCCTGGTCTCGGAACGCGATGGTGACACCGGTCCGTTCAAGCGCTACGAACTGCTCGATGACATCCTCGGCTCCGAAGACCACTTCGGCGACATGGATTTCAAACTCTGCGGCACCAGCAAGGGCATCACGGGCTTCCAGCTCGACCTCAAGCTCGCGGGCGTTCCGTTGAGCATCCTCAACGAGGCCGTTGACCGCGCCACCACCAGCCGCGCCAAGATCCTGGAATTCATGAACAGCGTCATCGCCCAGCCCCGCACGGAACTGGCCGCCAACGCCCCGCGCATCGAAACCCTGCGCATCAACCCCGACAAGATCGGCATGCTCATCGGGCCCGGCGGCAAGAACGTCAAGGGCATCACCGCCGAAACCGGGGCCGAGGTCAACATCTCCGACGACGGCACCGTCCGCATCTACTGCTCCAACGCCGAGGGCATGGCCCGCGCCAAGGAACTGGTGGAAATGGTCGGCGCCGAAGTCACCGTCGGCAAGACTTACACCGGCAAGGTCGTCTCGATCAAGGAATTCGGCGCCTTTGTCGAAGTCCTCCCCGGCCAGGACGGCCTGGTCCACATCTCCGAACTTTCCGACACCCGGGTCAACAAGACCGAGGATGTGGTCAAGGTCGGCCAGGTCATCCAGGTCAAGTGCATCGGCGTCGACGACAAGGGCCGCGTCAAGCTCTCCCGCCGTGCCGTCCTCAAGGACCTCGCCACCCCCGGCGCCGTCCCGACTGCTTAATCACCAATCCCTTAATCCCCCAATCACAGGAGAATCCCCATGGCCATCACCGTAGGATCCAAAGCCCCCGACTTCAGCCTCAAGCGGAAAACCGCCGACGGCCTCGTCGACGTTAAGCTCAGCGACAACTTCGGCAAGAAGAACACCGTGCTGCTCTTCTTCCCCCTCGCCTTCACCGGCGTCTGCACCCAGGAAATGTGCGACATCACCCAGGGCATCGAGGCCTACAAGAGCCTCAATGCCGAAGTCTACGCCATCAGCGTCGACAGCCCGTTCGCACAGGAAGCCTGGGCCATCAAGGAAAAGATCACCATCCCGATCCTGAGCGACCTCAACAAGAAGGTGGCGGCGGATTACGGCGTCCTCTTGGGCGACCTCATCGGCCTTGGCAGCGTCAGCGCCCGTGCGGCCTTTGTCATCGGCACCGATGGCTCGGTCAAATACGCCGAGCAGTGCCCCACCCCCAAGGACCTGCCCAACTTCGAGGCCGTCAAAGCCGCTTTGAAGAGCTGATTCAGCACGAAGTCCGCGAAGCAAGCAAAGGTCTTCTTCGTTTCAAGGCCCGGTCCGCGCAAGCGTGCCGGGCCTTTTTGCGTTTAGGGCATTCTCTGTTTAGAACGTTTTGCGTATCATCTGCTCATCGTTTCCATACTCGTTCTCTTTCTCGTTCTCCCGGGGATGGAGAGAACGAGCACGAGAGCGAGTAAGAGAAACGATTGGGAAATGCCATTTAAACAGAAATGGCCTAGACCGGACACTTCAGTAGCACGGGCTTCCACCCCCTCACCTTTCGGCACTGTTTTAAAATGGGTTTCGGATTCTAGGCCGAATCAATCCCCGCATTGCTGACAGGCATATTCCGTTACCGAATCCCAGGAAGGCGCTATGCCCTCGGATGAGGCCCAGACAGCGAAGGCGGCGAGGTCTACTGGTATGCGATAGGGAGCATTGCCCATATCCTTCTCTCGCTGCTCTCTCTGGCGAATTCCGAAGTCCCAATCCTCAAAAGTAAGTGGAGGCTTAAGAAGTTCCGGTGGAATCATCGCCTGAAAGGCTTCGAATTGGGATTTTTCATCAAACCACGGAATGCAAACGCTACGGTCGGTCATCCCCAAACCCTACCCCAAGGAGCCAAATGAAGGCAGGTCTTAAATTGGGCCGAGAGAATTTGGATCCGAATCCAGAATCCGGTCAATCTGTAGGTGATAGTGGTCTTGAACCGATTCAAAATTTGGACAGGGTTCGATGGTGACTACCGAATACTCCCCCCAATCGTCCACTTTCAGACTGGTTGGACGAGATTGCAAGCTGCCAAGCTCTACAAAGGAGTCTGGCCAAAAGGTTGGGCGTCGAGTTAAAGCATGTCGAAACTTTGATAAGCCATTGGATAAAGAATGGCCTTTGTGATCCAGAAGAGTGGAACGTAAAAGTATGGGTTCCGACTCTTCGGGCATCCGTTCGTACTACTGACGAATAGATCCCTAGGTCAAAGGCAATTTAGTTTAGGATAAAGGATCTAAGCGCAAACCTCAAAAGAGCCAATGCACCCCAAATTAGACCCGCAACTAATGCAAATCCTAGAATAGCGCCGACAATAGTCAGAGGCCATTCAAAGAAAATCTTACTCATCCATTTCCATGTATTAGGAAAAGTCTCTTTGGCCCATAAAATGACAAATACAGAACAGAAGAGCGCAATACAGATCAACACCCAATGACCTTCTGGAGAAAAGACATATAAAAGCAGTCCTGAGAGGATTACAAATCCGACTATCAATATGAATCCATATGCGAATCCTAGTGCCAGTTTTTCCGACCAAGACAGCTTTCTTTTCGCCCACTCATCCTTCATTAACTGCTTAACTTCCCATTCGGTATATCCTCTTTCTTCTGGGGGTATTTCAGGAAACATATTATTTAGTCCCTTCCGATTCGGGTGTGGCATAAGCCATCAGAGGAGTAGGGTCAACTCTCAAATCAATGGTTGGATGGATTACGGAATAGGGGCATTGATGATTGAGAACTGACCCTAGAGTCTAAAGTTACGCCTCATCGATAAAGCGCCCAAAGTAATCCTCGAAGAAGCTCTTGCCCTCATCGATGCCTCGATGTTTTGATTTTACCGCCAGCGATCCCCATTTAATCATTTGCGAACACAGGAACTCGCCGAAAAATCAAACGTGGTCCCTCCAGCCCGTCCCGGGCATCCCATGAAATCCCTCCCGTCCATCTTTGCCGGCATCACATTATGCGGCTTGCTAGTGGTCAGTTTCTGGATCGACGTGGCCCATTTCTCTGCCGGCGGCTCGGTGGATCTGCGCAACCGCATCACCGGGGCCCGGTTGTTGGAACTCCACCGCGACCCCTATCACTACAAATGGAAGCTGCCGGATTCGCCCCTGTTGTGCGATGTGTTCAACACCCCCGCGCTGCCGGTCAGCAAGGTGACGGCCACTCCGGCCATGTTGCTCCTGCATTTCCCCCTGGCCGGGTTGCCCTACCGGACCGGTCAGGCCGTGTGGTTGATCGTGGCCTGGCTCCTCCTGCTCGGAACGGGAGTTTTATGGCTGCGGGTCATCCCTTCCGTCCGCCTGCGCTGGCTTTGGGCCGCCGCCTTGACCGGCTTCACCTACACCGTGGCGTGGAGGCTCCACGCCGACCGTGGACAGGTTTATGTCCTCGTCTTGTTTTTGCTGGCTTGTTGGTTCTTGTTGACGCGGCAGGACGGACGCGTCCGCGGCTTTTGCGGGGGCCTGGTCGCCGGACTGCTCATGACCCTGCGCCCCCCTCTGCTGCTCCTGTTTGCGCCCTTTATGGCCCTCCGCTGCCGCGGACAAATCCCCGGGGCGGTCATCGGTGCATCGCTGGGCATCGGCCTGCCCATGCTTTGGAGTGCCTCCTGTTGGCTGCAATACCACGAGGCCATGCAAACCTGGTCCGAGCTTTACCGCATGGGAACCAGCAACCCCCGCATTTCTCCCCAGCAATACCCGGCGATGATTGAGGGTATGCCGCTGGATTTGTATGCCCGTTTCTCGCGCATCCCCTTTGCCGATTCGTCCGTTTTCGCGTTTTTCAAATCACTGGGATGGCACCAGCTCTCCTCTCTGCCCGTGGCCATGATACTGGTCGCGCTGATTTTCACGTGGTTCTGGCTTTCCCGTTCCCGGCCCCTGCCCACCCTGCTTCTGGGAATGGCCGCCTGGTCTTTTCTGATCGATTTTTTCCTGCCCGCCTACCGCAACATCTACAACGATGTCCTCATCCTGAATATCCTCGCGCTCGCCCTCGCCGTCCGTGCCCAGGATCGTTATCCCCGCCTTGTCTGGTTGCTCCTGGCCTCCTGCCCGCTGGGCTGGTTTGTCATGGCCACCATCCCGCGTTCGGGCTGGATCATCCAATGGCCCACCTTGGCCATGGTCGCGGCCTCGGGGTGGATCTTGCTGCAAGCAGCGTTTGACCGCACCAAGTCGGCCACCTAGTCCGACAAGTAGGGCGCCCTGCCTCCATAGCCTTTCCTCTGGAAATCCGGCACACGCATTGCTACTTTCCCCTCCATGGCCACCGCCTCCCACCCCTTCCCTTCCACCCAAAAATCCTTCACCTCCAGCGGCAAATCATACGCCTATTACTCCCTCCCGGAACTCGGGAAAACCCTCGGCGTCGATGTCTCCCGCCTCCCGGTTTCCATCCGCATCGTCCTCGAATCCGTGCTGCGCAACTGCGATGGCGCCCGCGTCGCCGCCCGTGACGTCGAAACCCTCGCCCGCTACAACGCCAAGCACCCCGCCCCCGAAGAAATCCCCTTCGTCGTCGCCCGCATCGTCCTCCAGGATTTCACCGGTGTTCCCCTGCTGGTCGACCTCGCCGCCATGCGCTCCGCCGTGGCCAAGCTCGGGAAAAACCCCAAGATCATCGAGCCCCTCGTTCCCGTCGACCTCGTCGTCGACCACTCCGTCCAGGTGGATTACGTCGGTGCCGGTCCGGCCTTCGATCTCAACCTGAAATTGGAATTCGAGCGCAACCGCGAGCGCTATCAATTCCTCAAATGGGGCATGCAGGCCTTCGACACCTTCAAGGTCGTCCCCCCCGGCATCGGCATCGTGCACCAGGTCAACTTGGAATACCTCGCCAAAGGCGTGTTGACGCAAAAATGCGAAATGGGGAATGCGAAAGTCGAAATGGTCTACCCCGACACCCTCGTCGGCACCGACTCCCATACCACCATGATCAACGGCTTGGGTATCGTGGGCTGGGGCGTGGGTGGGATCGAAGCAGAAGCCGGCATGCTCGGCCAACCGGTCTACTTCCTCACCCCGGAAGTCGTCGGGGTCCACCTCACCGGTTCGCTCCAGGAAGGCGTCACCGCCACCGACCTCGTCCTGCGCGTCACGGAAATGCTCCGCAAGGCCAAAGTCGTGGGCAAGTTTGTCGAATTCTACGGACCCGGCGCCATCGCCCTCCCCGTCACCGATCGCGCCACCATCGCCAACATGGCCCCCGAATACGGCGCCACCATGGGTTTCTTCCCCATCGATGAAGAAACCATCAAATACATGGCCTTCACCGGTCGTTCAGAAGCCCAATGCGCCCTCTTCGCCGACTACTACCAGGCCCAGTCGCTTTTCGGCATCCCCAGCAAGGGCGAGGTCGACTACACCATCGACCTCGAACTCGACC
The DNA here is from genome assembly GCA_033875315.1 of Candidatus Methylacidiphilales bacterium. NCBI lineage: Bacteria > Pseudomonadati > Verrucomicrobiota > Methylacidiphilae > Methylacidiphilales > Methylacidiphilales bacterium. The sequence continues at coordinate 49,783 of JANRJG010000039.1, read as the reverse complement.
TGTCCACCGTCGTGGCCGCCGTGGCCGGTCCCAAGCGACCCCAGGACCGCATCGATCTGCCCCGCGTGGCCGACAAGTTCACCGAACTCTTCTCCACCCCCAAGGACCAGGGCGGATTCGGCAAGAAGCCCGAGGAAATCACTTTCGAGGCCCCGGTGGAGAATTCCTACACCAGCCAGACCCTCGAAGCCGCCGGCTTCACCGCCACGGACCTCCTGGTCTCGCAAACCACCATCGGCCACGGATCGGTCCTCATCGCCGCCATCACGTCCTGCACCAACACCTCCAACCCCTCGGTCATGCTGGCCGCCGGTCTGCTGGCCAAAAAAGCCATCCAAAAGGGCATGGTGGTCGATCCCAAGGTCAAATGCTCGCTAGCCCCGGGTTCACGTGTGGTTTCCGACTACCTCCAAAAAGCCAACCTCCAGACGTACCTCGACCAGCTGGGCTTCAACCTCGTCGGGTACGGTTGCACCACCTGCATCGGCAATTCCGGTCCCCTCGCCCCCGCCATCGAAGAAGCCATCGTCCAACACGACCTCGTTGCCGCCAGCGTCCTGTCTGGCAACCGCAACTTCGAGGCCCGCGTCCACGGCAACATCAAGGCCAACTTCCTCATGTCGCCCCCCCTCGTCGTCGCCTTCGCCCTCGCCGGCACGGTCAACATCGACCTGACTTCCGAACCGCTGGGCAAGGACCGTGACGGTCTCGATGTCTACCTGCGCGACCTCTGGCCCACCCTCCAAGAAGTACAAGACATCATGGCCGTGGCCTTGAAACCCGAGGTCTTCCAAAAGCTCTACACGGATTTCGAAAAACAAAACCCCGCCTGGAATGAAATCCCCTCTTCCGTGGGCGAACTCTACGATTGGGACCGCCGGAGCACCTATATCCAGGAACCCCCGTTCTTTGAAAACTTCGGCATGGCCCCCGGATCCATCGCCGAGATCAAGAACGCCCGCCCGCTCGGCATTTTCGGCGATTCCGTCACCACCGACCACATTTCGCCCGCCGGCAGCTTCAAGAAAGAAACCCCGGCCGGCCGCTACCTCCTCGAACAGGGTGTCCAACCCGTGGACTTCAACTCCTACGGCTCCCGCCGCGGCAACGACCGCATCATGACCCGCGGCACCTTCGCCAATGTCCGCATCAAAAACCTCATGGTGCCCGGTGTCGAGGGCGGGGTGACGAAGTGCTTCCTCACCGAGGACGGAGAAACCCTTTCGATTTACGACGCGGCCATGAAATACAAGGCCGCCGGGGTTCCCTTGATTGTTATTGGAGGTAAGGAATACGGCACCGGTTCGTCCCGCGACTGGGCCGCCAAGGGCACCAACCTGCTCGGCGTCAAGGTCGTGGTCGCCGAAACCTTCGAGCGCATCCACCGCTCGAACCTCGTCGGCATGGGCGTGCTGCCCCTTTGCTTCAAGGAGGGCACGTCCGCGGCCACCCTCGGCCTTGATGGAACGGAAACCTATTCCATCGGTGGTCTGGGAGAAGACGTCCAGCCACGCCAGGACCTGACCCTGGAAATCACCCGCGCCAACGGCTCCGTCGACCATGTGCCCGTCACCTGCCGCATCGACACCCCCATCGAGGTTGAATACTACCGCCACGGCGGCATCCTTCCCTACGTCCTCCGTCAAATCGTCGCCGCCGCCAAGTCCTCGCCCTCGCCCTTATCCAAGAAACCGACGACCGGCAAAAAAACGGAGGCAAAGAAGAAAGCCCCGAAGAAATCAGACAAGGCAAAAACAGGCAAGGCCAAGAAGGCCGGCAAGCCGTCAAAAGGGTCCGCAAAAGCCCAAAAGAAAGCGGGCAAACTTCTCAAGAAAGCGGCCAAGAAATCCCGCAAATTGGCCAAGAAGGTCCGGAAGAAAAAAGCCAAGGCTGAGAATAAACTCAAGAAGCAGGCCAAATCGCGTTCGCTGAAAAAGAAAGCGGTCAAGAAGACGGCAAAGAAAACCGCGAAGAAACGCCGGAAGTGAAAGTGACCAGAGCCGCAACCAGGCGGCCCGGTTGAGCAGCCAGCAATGAGCGGGGATGGGAATCCCCCTCGCTAGACCGGCGTGCCCCATGGCCCCGGCTCCGACATCCGCATAAGCAACCCTCCGGCTGCTCCGTCCTTGGCTACTATCCCCAAGAATGGGTATTTGGGCCTTTCTTTCAGCCCTGTTATTAGTATAGTTAATTTCATGAGCCATCTTCCATTAGGTTTATCACCCTTGGGTGGATTGGATTACCCCCGAGGCATGGACTTGCTGCGCGATTCCCTCCTCAACAAGGGCACGGCTTACTCCGAAGAGGAACGCGACGCCCTCGGGTTGCGAGGCCTCCTGCCCCCGCGCATTTTCCCGATGGAGCAGCAAGTGACCCGGGCTTATGGAAATTTTTCCCGAAAGACCGACCCGCTGGAAAAATACATCTTCCTCACCCTGCTCCAGCAGCGCAATGAAACCCTCTTCTACCGCCTCCTCCTCACCCATCTGGAGGAAATGATGCCGATCATTTACACACCCACCGTGGGTCAGGCCTGCCTCGAGTACGGCTCGATCTTCCGGCGGCCCCGCGGACTCTGGATCACGATCAAGGACCGGGGACGCATCGCCGAAATCCTCCGCCACTGGCCCCACCAAGGCGCGCGCATGATTGTCGTCACCGACGGCCAGCGCATCCTCGGACTCGGCGACCTCGGGGCGCTTGGCATGGGCATTCCCATTGGCAAGCTCGCCCTCTACACCGCTTGTGGCGGCCTCCATCCCTACTATTGCCTTCCCATCACCCTCGATGTCGGAACCGACAACGAATCCCTCCTCAGGGACCAGATGTACATCGGGCTGGGCCAGCCCCGGGTCACCGGGCCGGAATACGAAGCCTTCCTCGACGAATTCATTGAAGCGACCCAGAACGTCTTCCCGGGCTGCGTGGTCCAATTCGAGGATTTCGGCAACCACCACGCCTTCGAACTTCTCCACCGTTGGCGCGATCGCATTTGCACCTTCAACGACGACATCCAGGGCACGGCCGCCGTGGCCCTCGGTGGCCTCATCGGTGCCGCACGCCTGCGCGGACGCCGGCTGGCCGAGGAAAAAATCCTCTTCTTCGGTGCTGGCGAAGCAGGAACCGGAATCGCCGAACTCTTCGTCGCCGCCCTGCGGGATGAAGGCATCTCCGAAGCCGAGGCCCGGGCCAAGTGCTGGTTCATCGACTCCCAAGGACTGGTCGTCGCCGGCCGCCCCGGCAAGCTGGCGGCGCACAAAGCCGCCTTCGCCCACGACCATCCCTTCCTCCCCGGACTGGAAGAAGCGGTGGACGTCCTCAAACCCACGGCCCTGATCGGGGTGGCGGGCACCGGACGGGCCTTCACGCAAAAAATCGTCCAACGCATGGCCGAACTGAACGAGGCCCCGGTCATCTTCGCCCTCTCCAACCCGACCTCGAAGGCGGAGTGCACCGCCGAGGAAGCCTATTATTGGACCGACGGACGGGCGGTTTTTGCCAGCGGCAGTCCTTTTGCCCCGGTTGAGCAGGGTGGTCGCACCTTCCACCCCGGCCAGGGCAACAACGTGTACATCTTCCCAGGTCTGGGCTTCGGTGCCCTGGCATCTGGATCCACCCGCATCACCGACGCCATGTTCCTGGCCGCCGCACACACCCTGGCCGAATGCGTCGGTCCCGAAGACCTGGCCCTCGGCCGGGTCTATCCTTCCTTTGAGCGCATCCGCGAAGTCTCGCTCAAGATCGCGGTGGCCACCGCCCGCCAGGCCTGGGACGGCGGCCTGGCCCGCATGCCCCGGCCGGATGACCTGGAAGCCGACCTCCGCGCCCGCATGTTCGAGCCCGACTACCTGGAATACGCCTGAGACCAGGCACCCCTCCAATTATATACTTATTGTTTTGTTAGATTCCAGCCTTGCGACGGGTCATCTCCCTCCGCAACACACCGGCGTATACCCACCGCCAACCGCTCTGTCTCGTCTGGAGAAAATGCGATCTACCCAAGTCCCAGGATTCCATAATCGAACGGGATAAAGCCGGATGGGGCGGGTTGGAAGTTCCGGAACTGGGATAAACGGTGATTTCGCCCCCGTACAATTCCCTGCCATTCCACAAGAAATCATACCTGGCATAGTCCATCCCAGAACTCAAATCCCGCGTAAAGTTCAAGGCAAGCCGGTAAGCGTCAAAGAATCCCTCAAACTCCACCAAGCCCGGCACCGAACAGCCGTCCGGGGCATTGAAACCGCAGATTTTGTTGCCTTCCAAATCGAGATAGGCAATCCACTGGCTGGCGGTCTTGCAATTTCCCATCACCGTGCCGAATGCCAGTCGTCCGTCACAGGCCCGGATGTTGAAATCAAGAAGATCGCAACCCGTTCCCTTCACCGAAGCCTCGACAAAAAAGCCGCGGTTCCACCCGGGATTAGGCCCACTCGCCCATCTCCTGCCCATGGATGGATCGCAGCCACCGCTGGGTCCGCATTTTCAAGTCCGGACGATCGAACTTCCCATGGCGGATGTGTTGGTTGAAATTCCACCCATGGCTCGCTTTGACAAAGACATCCCCCGCCAGCAAAGCATCCGGGATTTGATCCGAATCCGTGCCGATCCACAAAGTTTCCGGCAAAGCCAGCCCGGAACAGCGCTCTCGGATAAACGCCTTGGTGGCAAGTTTGTCGCAGAAAACGATGAATCTCGGGTTGCGATCCAGAATTTTCCGCCAAAGCATTTTCTCCGCGTAATCCACCGGATAGCCCAAACGGGGACGGCCACCGGACCCTTTGCGGAACAGCTCCACCAACGACTTCCGCTTCACTTGGAGCATTCTGTCGGCGAAAAATAGAATCAACCGGTCCCAAAGCCTGAACATCCCTCCCACTCTGCCCAAGGGCCAAATCCCGTCACGTCGACAGTTTCCGACAACCCACGCCATGTCCAACTTCCTGCTGCATTGGTAAATTCTCTGGATTTCCGCTCGCCGTGCGATACGTTCCGCTTTTTGAAAGGAATCCCATGCCCCTGATCGACTTCCCCCTGGAAAAACTCCGCACCTACACCGGGATCAACCCACGGCCCGCCGATTTCGACGCCTACTGGGACTCGTCCCTGGCAGAGATGGAAGCGGTCAACCCCGGTCTCGAACTACGCCCCGCCGCCTTCCAAGCCCCCTTTGCCGAGTGTTTCGACCTTTACTTCACCGGTGTCGGCGGGAGTCGGGTCCACGCCAAATACCTCCGGCCCAAAAACACCCCCGGCCGCCATGCCGCCCTCCTGCAATTCCATGGCTACAGTGGCAACAGCGGCGACTGGCAGGACAAACTCGCCTATGTGGCGGCCGGGTTTTCCGTCGCCGCGCTCGACTGCCGCGGCCAGGGCGGACTCAGCGAAGGCACCGAGCCGGTCAAAGGCACCAACTTCAAGGGGCAGTTCGTCCGCGGGTTGGACGACGAACCCAAGAATCTTTACTTCCGCAACATCTTCCTGGATACCGCACAACTGGCCAAGATCGTCGGCGGCTTGCCTGAGGTTGACCCCCAGCGACTGGGGGCCTTCGGCGGCTCCCAAGGCGGGGCGTTGACTTTGGCCTGCGCGGCCCTGGCCCCGCAGATCAAACGCGCCGCGCCGGTTTATCCGTTTTTGAGCGATTACCAACGGGTCTGGGAAATGGACCAGGCGGTGGCCGCCTACGAAGAATTGCGGACCTACTTCCGCCAATTCGATCCCTTGCACCTCCGGGAAAAAGAGATTTTCACCCGTCTTGGCTACATCGACATCCAGCATCTGGCACCCCGCATCAAAGCGGAGGTTCTGATGGCCACGGGCCTGATGGACACCATCTGCCCACCCTCCACCCAGTTCGCCGCCTACAACAAAATCACCTCGAAAAAGAATGTCACCATCTACCCCGACTTCGGCCACGAGAACCTGCCCGGATTCGCAGACGCCACCTTTTCCTTTTTCCAGGGACTGTGAGGCGTAGGAGCATGTCCGGGGCAAATCCCTGATTGCACCCCTGAATGGGGGGAGTAAATTGGAAATTATGTCCACGTCACCCGCCCCCGATCCGGTCAAAGAACGCGAGATGGCGCAAAAGTTCGTCCAGCTCGTGATGATGCAGGCCCAGAACACCCTATACGTCCTCGGCAAAATCGCCTCTCCCGACGGTCGCGCCATGCCTCCCGACCTCGGCTCGGCCAAGATGTTCATCGACCAGTTGGAAGTGCTGGAATACAAAACCCGTGGCAACCTGATCCCACAGGAGGAAAAAATCCTCAAAGAAGCGCTGACCCAGGTCCGCCTGGCCTTTGTTGAAGCTTCCGGTGGCACCCCTCCCGGCATGATGCCCGACCGCGCACCCGCCTATGATTTAGGTCCGGAAGAAGACGAAGAAATGCCCGAACCGGAAGCTCCAGCCCCGGCTCAGTCCCAGTCCAAATCCACCCCGGCAGCTGCAGCCCAAACCCCGATCTCCCCCGACGCCAAGATCCAGCCCTCCACGCCCGAAGAGAACAAGAAGAAGTTCTCCAAGAGTTACGGTTAGGACCGTATTCCACGGCACCCGCCGGACAGATGGCATTTCGTGTGACGGCCGACACCCGCCAAGCAACCCGGATGGAACGCCTGTGCGCATGGCTTCGACTGCGCCCGTGGCTGGCTCCTGCCGCGTTTGTTCTGTTGGTGCTGGCCATCCGTTTCAAGTATCTCCGCCAGATGGCCCTCGACGGCCTGCCCTATCTGGCCGATGCCGACTGTTATACCCGCATGGAACGGGTACGGCATCTGCTGGCTGACGGGTGCCTCTTCCGTGCTTCCCATCCCTGGGAAAACGCCCCGGTCGGCATCACCACGCACGCCACCGCCCTGCTGGACCTGCTCATCGCCACCCCGGCCTTGATCTTCCTTCATGTTTCTCCCCAGGCCCTGGACTGGACCGGCTGGACCCTCCCCCCACTTCTGGCCGCCACCGCCGGATGGGCGCTCTGGCGACTGACCGCCTCTCCCGTGATGGCCCTCGGCTGGACCCGCTGGCCCATCCTCCTGACCTTCGCCCTTCATCCCTTGACGGTCTGGGCCAATTCGGTCGGACGCCCCGACCACCAAGCCCTCGTCGTTCCCCTCTTGGCAGTGGCCCTGGTTCTGGAAATCCTCCGCTCCCGCGATCCCCATCCTGCCTGGCCCTGGGTGGCCGGGGCTTGCTGGGGCACCGCTCTTTGGGTCTCGCTCTACGAACCCCTGCTCCTCTTCATCCCCACGTTTGTGCTCGTGGCCTCGATCCAACGACGCGCATTCGGGGCCTGGCTGGGCGCGACGGCGCTCGTGGCCCTCCCAGCCTGGTTCCTGGAAGGCTGGCGCTGGTCGAACCCGGTTCCGCTCTGGCAAGACCCCCACCTGTCCCACTGGCTGGCCATGATCGGTGAATTGAAATCCCCGCCCCCATGGCAGTGGCTGTCACTCTTGGCCATCCTTCCGGCCTTGGGCTGGGGAACATGGAGTCGATGGGTTGCCCGGAGATACCCCTCAGGCCAGGATGGGTGGCCATTCGACCGGCTTTACCCGTGGGTCATCACCCTCGTCCTCGCCGGTCTTTCCCTCTGGCAACAACGCTGGATGGCACTGTTGCCCTTTCCGCTGGCATGGGCGGCCTTTTCCCTCCTGCGGGACATCCGATCCACCCCCTGGCATGTCGGCCTGATCACCCTGCACCTGTTGCCCATGGTGGCTTGGACGTTGTGGGAATTACCACAGATCCAACCTCCGAAGGAAGCTGCGCAAATGCGGCAACTGGCTGGAAAAATCGGCGCAACCGGGAATCTGCTCGGACCATGGTGGCTGTCCCCGGCCCTGCTCCACTTTTCCGGACGACCGGTTGTCGCCAGCTCCTCGCACCAAAGTCTGGCCGGCAACCTCGACAGCGCCCGGTTCTTCACCACCAAGGATTTCACCGAAGCCGATGCCATCCTGCAACGCCGCCGGGTGGAATGGATCGCGGTCTACCGTCCCGAGCGGACCTTCGCCAACGCACGCCAGCTCCTCGAGGGGCCGAAGGCCGACCTCACCATCGACGAAAAGGATTTCTACCGCTACGTCATCCTCCGTCTCTGGGATGTGAAAATGATCCCCCCACGCTACCGCCTGGCCTTTGCCTCACCCGACTGGCGTCTCTACCACTACCAGCCCTGATCCCGGGTTCATTCTCCCGTTCTCTGGGCGGAAAAAAGAGACCGCTATCGAGTAACACCAAATCCATTTGAATGAGCGACAAAGTGCCCTACGGGAGGGCGAAGCTCTCGCTGAGCAGTACTTGGGAAAAAGACATCAAACCGGCTCGGCGGGAACCTCGCCCTCCCGTTGATCCTATCGCCCAGTCAGTTAGATTGGGTTTCAGAACCTACCGTATAACCACCTGCGATCCGCGGGTGGCGGAATTCAGAGCTGGACGATGTGGACCGAGGTGATGTCTCCGTCCTTGCGGATCTCGGCCAGGACTTCCTTGCCCGGCATGGAATCGAGGCTCAAGACGCTGAGGGCGGAGGACCCGGGGGCGGAACGTCCGAGGGACATGCTGGCGATGTTCACCTTGTGCTTGCCCAGCAGCGTTCCGACCCAGCCGACGATGCCAGGCCGGTCGCGGTTCTCCAGGATCAACAACACTCCCTCGGGGCGGGCTTCAAGGTTCTGCCCGTTCAGACGGACGATGCGCGGGGCATTGCCGAAATAACTGCCTCCCACTTCGACCGTTCTTCCATCGCCGGTCTTGGCCACCACGGTGATGAGTTCGGTGTATTCCACCTCATCGCTCAATTTGTACTCGGCGAACTTGAGGCCGAGATTTTCGGCGTGGTGGAGCACGTTGACCTCATTGACATCCGAACCGATGGCGTGGGTCAGGAAGCCCTTCAGGGCGGCGCGGCTGACCGAGGAAGTGTCGTGGTCCTTGATCTTGCCCGCATAACTGACCGAGAGGGACTCGCAACGGGTGCCGGCCAACTGGCCGGCGATCAGCCCAAGCTTGGCTCCCAGGTCAAGATAGGGACGGAGGGTCGACATCGTCTTGGCATCGACATTGGGCATGTTGACCGCGTTGCGGACCGAGCCGGTCAGAAGCAATTCACGGATGGACTCGGCGATTTCAATGCCGACGCTTTCCTGGGCCTCGGCGGTGGAGGCACCAAGGTGCGGCGTCATGATGACCTGGGGCAGCGTGCGGAGCGGATGGTCGGAGGGAAGGGGCTCGACTTCGAATACGTCCAAGGCGGCTCCGGCGACCTGGCCCGAGCGGATTCCTTCCACCAGGTCGAGTTCGTCGACCAAGCCGCCGCGGGCGCAATTGACGATGCGGACGCCTTTCTTGCACTTGGGCAGGGATTCCTTGTTGAGAATGCCCTTGGTCTCCGGAGTCATGGGCATATGCAGGGTGAGGAAGTCGCAATGGGGGAGCATGTCGGCGAGCTTGTCGTGGAGTTCGACCTGGAGACTGCGGGCCTTGGCCTGGGCCAGGTAGGGATCATAGGCCAGCACACGCATGCCGAAGGCGATGGCGCGGCGGGCCACCTCGGTGCCAATGCGGCCCATGCCGATGATGCCGAGGACTTTGTTATTGATCTCGACGCCTTGGAAGCTTTTGCGGTCCCACTCGCCCGCGCGCACCGAGGCGTTGGCCTGGGGGATATGGCGGGCCAGGGCCATGAGCATGGAGAAGCTGTGTTCCGCGGTGGAAACCGTGTTGCCCCCCGGGGTGTTCATCACCACCACGCCGCGGCGGGTGGCCGCGGGAACATCGACGTTGTCGACACCCACACCCGCGCGGCCGACGACTTTGAGCCGCGGTGAGGCCTCCAAGGCCTTGGCGGTGACCTTGGTCTGGCTGCGCACCACCAGGGCATCGAAATCGGGCAGTTTTGCCACCAATTCGTCTTCCTTAAGACTCTTGGATTCAACAACCTCGATACTGGGCACGGAAGACAAAACCGAGACACCGGTGAAGGAAACACCATCCAAAACAAGGACGCGGAAGAGAGCGGGCATAAGAGGGGAATCTATGGGCTGGCTCAGTGATCTCAACCCCTTTTTATGACCGAATTCTTATTATACGACCTGCGTAAAAAGTCTTGCATTGGGTCGCTCGGAACTTAGCCTTACGCATGAGCGTTTTAGACACACAAATGTCAAAAATCCTCACCATGTCATTCGATCTATGAAGGGGAAATTTCTCAAGAAAGTGGCCAAAAATCCGAAGCTGATCATCCTGACGGAGATCAAGCGGAGCCAGGGGCTTTCGGTTTCGGAATTGTGCGACCGCATCGGCCTCTCCTACATGGGGGTCAAGCAACATTGCATCGCTTTGGAAAAAGAAGGCTACCTCGATACCTGGCGGCGGCCGAAGGGAATGGGCCGTCCGGAAAAAGCCTACCGCCTGACCGATACCGCGCAGGAGTTTTTCCCGAGCGAATTCAGCAATTTCACCACCAGCATCCTTGATTCGCTCCAAGAGGTCTACGGCCCCAACGCCCCGGAGAAAATCCTCTTCAACATCTACCAACACGAAGGCACCAAACTGTCCGCCGCGGTCAATGGAACCAGCCTGGAAGAAAAAGCCCGAGCCCTGGCCGCACTGCGGGACGACCGCGGCTACATGAGCGAGTATTATTTCGACCGCGAATCCGGAAAGCACCAGATCGTGGAATTCAATTCACCCATCCTGGCCTGTGCCGAGCGTTTCCCGATTCTGCGCGAATTGGAACGCACGATGTTCGAGCGGGTGCTGGGTGCCACTGTGCAGCGTCGTGAAGAGCGGATTTCCGGCCTCTTCAAGTGTGTGTTCGAGTTGAGTTGAGCGCACATCCCCGCTCGCATCCCCCTCCTCTTCCACTCTTCCCCTGTTCAAGTGCGGAATACTTGAAGACTGCCGCCCATCAAACGGGGCGGAAGTTATCCGGAAGGAACGAGGAATGAGCCTTCGTCAATAGGAACAGCACGAGGCAGAGTCCTGCCCGGTTCTTCAGATCAGATCAGGCGAGGCCGAGTTTCTGTTCGAGGGCGGCCTTGGAGGTCATGCCAACAACCTGCTCTTTGATCTGGCCACCTTGAAAGATGATCAGGGTGGGGATGGCGCGGATGTTGTAACGGGCGGCAATGTCGTTGTTTTTGTCGACATCCACCTTGCCGATCGTGACCTTGCCCGGATTGGCATCGGCGATCTGGTCCAACAAGGGGGCGATCATCTTGCAGGGGCCGCACCATTCCGCCCAGAAATCCACCAGGACGGTTCCTTTGTTATCCAGCACTTGGGACTGGAAGTTGGCACCATTGAGTTCGACGACATTTGCGCTGGCCATGATGAAATAGGATGGTGGACGATCAACAAAATGCAACCCCCATCCCGAAAAAAAGCGGAATGGGGGTGTGCTGGACCGCTATTGGAACACGCTTAGAGGATGTCCAGGAAACCCAGGAGGGTGACAACTGCGGAAATCATGGCAATCAGCATCGCAACCAAGGCCAAGGCCGGGAAACCTTCGGAGGAAGCGGCCAGAGGGGCGGGAGCCATGGCCCGAGGCGCGGGGGCTGGTGCGGACGCTTGATTGGGTGCCGCAGCGGCCATCTGGGGTGCCGGACGGTTGGCGGCTGGCGTGGCCATCGGGGCTTGGGGACGCGGGGCGCCTACCCCAGGGGCTCCAGGCAGGCCGGACACTTTCGGTGCCCCGGCAGGTGCCGGCATGTTGATCACGCTGGTCTTGGCTTTGACATCATCCGGCGAGGATTTGAGGGAGCTGGCCGGAAGAGGCAGCTTGCCTGATCCAGGCGCCATCCCGGAAAGCGGGGGCTTCGCCGGAGCGACCGGCGCGGGCGGAACTCCGGGGGCACCGGGGGCTTTGGGAAGTCCCGCTGCGGGCGGCATCGGAGGCCGGGGCGCGGCAGGAGCCGCCACTGGCGGCGCTTTGGGCATAGGCGCTGCGGGGGCGGCCGGCGCGGAAGGAAGTGAGGCAACCGGCGCGGGAGGAGCCATCGGTTTCGGCGGTAAGCCCGCCGCAGGCGCAGAGGGAACCACGGCAGTCGGCAACGGATTCGTCGGCACCAAGGAGGGGGCACCTTTGGGCTGCTGCGAAATCACGGGCGCGGGTGTGGGTGCGGCGGGTGCGGAAAGTTTCGGTTTCGGAATGGCCTCGGTGGGTGCTTCGGCAAAAGTCTGTTGGTTGTTTTGCACTTTTGGGCTGCTAGGCGCAGGGGGAATCGGACCGGGCGCGGGAGGACGGGGCGCCAGGGCAGGCGCAGAAGCTGCAGGAGCAGGCGCAAGGGGTGCAGGCACGGGCGCAGGCCTGGGGGCAGGCGCCGGCTGGGCCACCGGCGGCTCGGATCCCAAGGGACGGGTCACCGAAAGCATGGTTTTGGCCGAAGGAGCCTGGGTCAACATTTTCGAAGTCGGCGGCTTGATGGCCGAGGGGGCCATGATGGGCGCGGCGGCGGTGGCCGAACGCTGGGGCAGCGCACTGGCTGCGGTGGCTCCGGGCTTCGGAGGCAGCGAGATCCGCATGGTCTCTTTTTTGATCTTACCCTGGGTCATCTTCAGGGCCGGATTCGGAATCGGCGCGGTGGGCGCTGAAGGAATCATCGTCTTAGGCGGCGTGGCCGATGCTGGCGCCGCAGGTGGCATCGCCGGAAGCGATACCGTCGTGGGCGATGCCGCCATGGGCGGACGGGCCACGGGTTGGGCTGCTGCCGCACCCAAGCCGCTGCTGATGGCAATCGTTTGCTTCGGCAACGACATGCCGGCTGGAATCTCCGGCTTCTGCGTGATCCTCTTGGGGGGGGCCACAGGCAGTTTGGCACCCGCTGGTAAATTGGGCTTGGGAGGGGGAGGAGGAGGAACAGCCATACTATGTCCATCATGCCTGCGGCCTAAAGGTCGTCAATCTTTTTAAGGACTTTGCGTAAAAAACGATGGAACCACTTGCCTTGGTATGGACGAACGCGGCTCCTTGGTCGGGGGCCGGCCCTCACGATGCCGTACGCTGCCAAAACCGGCGAAAAGCCTGATCCCAACTTCGCTTTTCCTGCAATTGAGCCACGTGGCTCATGATCCGCTCACGACTGATGGGGTGTTCCAGCAAATCGCGGATGGCCGACACCCAAAAGGATTTTTGTCCAGCCGGAAGCACACGTCCCTGTTCCTCCAGACGCACCAATTCACGTGGCCCACCCACGTCCGAGACCAGGACCGGCAGTCCCGCTGCCTGGGCTTCGATGACCACATTACCAAAAGTGTCGGTCGTGCTGGGGAAAACAAAAAGATCGGCCGAGGCATAGGCCCGCCCCAGTTCCAAACCGGTCAGGATGCCGGTGAAAATGGCCTCCGGGCAGGTTTGTTTCATTTCATCCAGATAGGGCCCGTCGCCGACCACGGCCAGGTCGCAGCCCACGCCCGCCGCACGCAGTTCCTTGAAGATATCCACCAGGAAGCCCAGTTCTTTTTCCTTGGAAACCCGCCCGACGTAGAGCAGGACCGGATGGCGGGCGCCCCGCTTTTTCCAGAAATCGCGCTCACGGTGTTTGGGATTGAAGAGTTCGGTATCCAATCCGCGCGGAAGGATGTCCAAACGGGAAGGGGAAAATCCCCGGTCGATCCAACACTGCCGGTAAAACTCGGAGTTCACGTAGACCAAATCCATCTGGGAGTAAAACCAGTGCATGAAGCTCCACATCAGGGTCTCCATCATCTCATCCTCGGTCAGGATGCGCACGTATTGGGGGAAATCGGTGTGGTAAATCCCGATCGACGGGATACCCAGCAGCTTGCCCGCCGCCATTGCCGTCATCCCGACCGGCCCGGGCGTGCTGATGATCAATTCGGTGAACCCCTCCCGGTCGATGTAGTCGATCATGTCGAGCACCGGGGGGAAACTGAGTTTCTGCAGCTTGTACTCCGGCAATTCGAACTCACCCACCGGTTCGAAGTTCTTCAACCGGATGTCATCAATCTGGCTGTCGGATCGGCAGGTCACCACCGTGAGGTCGTGGCCCTGCTGTCCGGCCGCCTGGGACATGGTGCGGATGGTGCGGGCCACGCCATTGACGTCCTCGAGGGTATCGGTGAACCAGGCCCGGCGGCTGTTGCGCAGGGCGTCGGGAACCACGGGCAGGAAACCCCGGGCCGCGGCCCGCAGCAACGGCCTGTTGGTGCGCAGTGTATGATAGGAAAACACATAAGGGGCCACCCCCGCCAGGATGGGCAGCATGCCGGTGGCCGGTTGGAGGCTTTCCAGCAGCTCGCCCCGGTCTATCCGCTGGATGACTTGCCGGAAAAGACGGTAGACCAGATCGTTGGCGATCTTCGAAGCCATGCGGAAGGAGCGCCGCTCGGCATTGGGCTCCAGGCGGATGATCCGGTCCAGCTGGGTGGTCAATCTCGGGTCGAGGAAGTAAGTCGCCAGTTCGCGGTTGAGGGAGGGGTCGTTGGGCCGGATGAAATCCATGGCCTTGCCCGTGCGGATGGCTTCGGTGAGGTGACCCAGTCTTTCCCCCCAGGAAAAATGCGTGGGATTTTTGCCCTCGAGGAAGCGGCGGGCCACATCCTGCACCAGTTTCATGCCCTGGGGTGCGGTCTTGCCCAGCCGGTCGGACGCGTAGGAAAAGACCAGGTTGTAGATGCTGTTGGAGAAACGGAGCGGGTCCCCTCCCCGGCCGGCCGGGGCTCCATCCCCCCGCATGACCGCGCGCAAAAACTCCCGGTGCCCGCCCGCGGCGGCGCACTCGGTCCAGGTCTGGCCGAGATACAACCCACCGTGATCGTCCGAACTTCCGAAGCGCGCTTTTTTCCATGGCTCCGGCGGAAGCGGACTCAGTCCGTGTTTGTCCGCCAAACGGTCGATCCACTCCGGTGTGAGACGGTCAAGACAGGCCGCCGTGACCTCTCCCGCCAGGGGATCGCGGTTGCCGTTGAGGGTCTCAAAACAGGAAAAGAGCAGGAGAAGGCGCTCGAAATGCTCGACGGTGTACGAATGGTTCACCCCGGAGAGCGGGTGGGTGACGGCGTGGGCGATGTCCGCGGCACGGAGATAGGCGGCCAGTTCGAAGATGTTGGACCTCAGCCGCTGGATCTCCGCATGTTGGGCCTCGGTGATGTCCCAGACCAACAGATGGACCTTGCACCCATCCGCCGGGAAATACGTGGTGACCTCCTCGCTGAGGAAACTGCCGGGAAGGTGGAGGATCTGCAGCCCGCCCTCGATGCGGTTGTGGTCGGTGATGGTGATGAAATCAAACCCCGCAGCGGCCAGACGCTGGTGGATCACCAGGGGATCGGTGTAACTTTCCGGAACCCCGAGTTTGCGCAACACCCATTCCGACGGACGGTCGGAAAAACGGGAGTGCACCTGAAGGTCACATCTGGGCATACGCCGCGTAAGTTATCGGCTGGTAGCCATCCGCCAAGGCCATTTCCACAATCTCCCGGATCTGCATCCGCAACTCGGGATACTCCAGGTCGCGCGGATGCAGGCTCAACCGCAGCAGGGGCTTGCCCCGCAGGCGGCTGAATAGCACCGGATTCCATTGGAACGAGGCCGAGCGTCGCCACCACGAACGGGTGCTGTAACAAAGGCTTTGCGAGGCCACCTCCAACGCCTTGGGCAGGACCTTGAACGCCCGCAGCCGGGTGGTGTAGAGGAATCCCAAACGTCGCAGAAGGTGATCGTGCTTTTCCGGCATCAGCCAGGCCGGGGCGATGAACCCATGCAGCGGCCAGCCCCGTTCGTCCCACAGCCTGCGTCCCCATTCAATGCGGTGCTTGGCCTCGCCCTCGCTCAAATCGACAAACTCGCATTCACCCGAAGTGTAGAAGGCGGACCAGAACAAGGTCGCCAGTTCGTGACCCGCCTGCTGGTGGTAGTATCCGTGCAAAACAAGGTCATGTCCCCCCGAGGCGCACCGCTCAAGAAAAGCGAGCGAGGCCGGATCGGAGGCGGTGGTCCGTTCACGGTGGAAATGCGGCACAACCAGAATGGAGGTTTGCCCGACGCCCCACGCGGCCAATTCCTCCACCTGGCGACCGATCAGATCGAGGGAACCGGGGTGGAAATCGTGCAGGGAAACCACCAAATGCTTCATGCCCCGCCCTCCAAAGTTCCCTGGTCTTCCTTTCCAACCTTCCAGAGATCGGTCCCGTAGAGGCGCGGGTTTTTCCGCAGATCCTTGACCACGGTGAAAAGGTAGACCGGCGTGGGCACCAGATGGCGGTACTTGGTCACTTCCACACAGTCCTTCACCTCAAATCCATAGCGCGCGAACATGCGCTCCCCGCGCCGCTTCTCAAAGGTCACCATCTGCCCATAGACCGCCGCTTCGCCCGTGCGGTGCAGGTAATCCAGAAAGAAATCGATCAGGTCATGGGTGCCGCGCACGGTTCGATAGGGCGAAAGCAGGTTGATGTGGAAATGGGCCATCTTCTCCGGCCGGGCGGGCACTTCCCGCCAGCCTCTGGACAGAATCCAGCGGACGTATCGCCGCGAAGCCGCATTGTAGACGGTGGCGTACCGGATGATGCCCCTGAGAAATAGGCCGGGGGCCGCGCGCCGGTCGAAGGCATCCTGCTTGGCCGGATGTCGCGACCCGAGGATGTAGCCCTGAACCCGCCCTTCCGCCTCCAGCACGACACTGGATTCGGGCTCGATGTCGGTGTAATAGGCCGTGAGGTAATCCGCAAAGAGCTCGCGGTCCTGGAACACCGGATCAATCGGCTGGCCCAGGAATCCCGTATCGCAACAAATTTGACGGATCCGTTCACGGTCCTCCGCCCGGTAAAAACGCACGTGGATCGGGGTGTCTTTGCTCATGCGATAGGGATATGGAAATCGGCGTGGAGCGCACCGTGCCGCCGGCGCTCCCGGTTTTGTTCAATCGCGGCACGATAGATCTTCCAGACGTCATCAAAGACGGTTTTCCAGGAATACCTGGCCCTGACATGTTCGCTGGCCGCTTGTCCCCGGGCGGCCAGATCGGTGCGGGAGTACCGGTCGATGGCCAGGGCCAGGGCCTCCGGGGTGTTGGCATCGGCCCAGTCTTCCAGTCCGGCGGCGATCAACGCATCCATGTAAGTGCCGTGGATGCCCACCACCGGGCACCCGCAGGCCTGGCTCTCCAGGGTGACCAGACCGAATGTCTCGCAAACCCCTGGATGAACAAACAGATCGGCGGCCCGGTAGATGTCCGCCAATTCCCCCGAATCATGACAGTAGGACATCCACTGGAAGTGCGGGATGCGGTCCTGCAACTCCCGCACCTTGGGCCGTTGCGCCCCATCGCCAATCACCAGATAGGTATACCGGCCCGGATGCGCAGACTCCAGCCGGTCGAAAGCTTCCATCAACAACGGGGTGTTTTTCTCGCCGGCCAGACGCCCGACATACAAGAGCAGGATGCGGTCGGCCGGCAGTCCCAGCCTTTCCCGCACGGCCGGATCACGCGGACCGGGCCGGAAAACCGCGATGTCCACCCCCAATCGCACCGGGCGTGTCGTCGCCACGCCCCATCCGGCCAGCAGACGGGCCAGGTGCTCGGAGGGCACCAAGGTGACGTCGAAGTCATTGTAGAGCCTGACAATGTAATCCTGGGCATAGGCCAGACCGACCTCGCGCACCCATGGACCACAATATTTGAAAGCCGTGCGCAGGTAGGCCTCGGGAAAATGCGAATGGTAGAAACCCACGACCGGGATGTTGTTTCCGTGGGCGGCATCGATCATCCGCCAACCCAAGTGATAAGGATCGCCGGACTCGATCAGGTCGGGTTTTTCCCGGTGGATGAACTCCTCGGCACGGGCCAGGTTGAAGAGGATGCGGTAACGCGAACTGCGGTTGATGCGGGGGGAACGGACGCTGCAGGTGGTCAGCCGGCCATCGCGCACCACCCCCGTCCGATCCCCGGGTACCAGGAGAATGTGTTCGTCCTCGGTGTGCTCGAGAACATAACGCCGTTTCTCCTGAAGGTAACGGCGCACCCCTCCCCCGACCTCGGAATAGAACTGGGTAGCATCGCAAATCTTCATCGCAAAGGGTCGAAGCATGGGCTGCGGACTTGCGGCTTGGCAAGCGAAAGCATGGCGGGCGGCTCCACTGCTTTGGGATTGCCAGAAATCCACCAGACACGATAATCACCCCATGTTGAGGAGGGCCGAATTCCTGAAAATGACCGCACTCGGAGTGGGTGTGGGGTCGGTCCTGCCCGCTTGGGCCGCCGAACCTGAACCGGTCAAACCCGACGAAGCCAAAACCCGGCTCAATGCACACTTCGTCAATCACGGGCCGGGTTTCAACAACCGTCTGGCCCTGACTTTCGATGACGGGCCGACCCCCGGCGTGACAGAAATCGTTCTCAAAGAACTGGCCCGCCGTTCCATCCCCGCCACTTTTTTCATGATCGGCCGCAATGCCGATGCCTACCCCTCTCTGGCCAAGGAAGTGGCCGCGGCCGGACACGAGATCGGCAACCATTCCTACACCCACCCCGCCCTCAGCGGGCTGAGTGAGGAAAGGGTCAATTACGAACTTCAAAAAACCCAGGATGTCCTCGAGGGCATCAACGGCCGCCCCCCGGCTTGGTTCCGTCCACCCTATGGGGCCTTCCGCCGCGATCAGGGCCCGATACCCCGCTGCAAATCGCTCGGAGTGGCCCTCTGGTCCGTCGACCCGCGTGACTGGTCACGCCCCGGTTCCTCCACCATCGTCCAGCGTGTGGTCTCGGCTGCCGCACCGGGATCGATCGTCCTCCTCCACGATCTCCACAGCCAAACCGCCGAGGCCTGTGGCGCCATGCTAGACCAATTGATGGAAAAGGACTTCCAGTTTGTCCGGCTTTCCCAGTTGCTTGGAGAACCCTACGGCGAGTTCTACACCGCCCAAAGCTGAGCCCCCCGGCCCTGTCCTTCCCCCATCCCACCCATGCCTCCCGCCCCGGGCCCTGCCCTCCTGGTCAATATCAACAACACTTGGACGAAGTTCTGTCCCCTCGTCGGTGGGCGCCTCGGTCGCATCGAACGCTGTTTGACCCGCGATCTCCAACCCGCCTTCCTGCGCCGCATCCAACGGCGCCACCCCGGACACCCCCTCGTGGTCTGTAGTGTGGTCCCGCAGGCCAGAAAACTCCTCGACCAGGTATGGCCTGCCAAACAGCTCCTGGATTTGGACCACCGCAACCTGCCCGGCATCAAGATCAAGTACCCCCGACCCAAACAAATCGGTGCCGACCGTCTCGCCAATACCGTCGCCGTCTGCCACCTCCACCCCCTCCCCGCCATTGTCGTCGATCTCGGAACCGCCCTGACCTTCGACATCATTTCCAGCCGTGCGGAATACCTAGGCGGGGTCATCGCCCCGGGCCTGCAGGCCTTCACCGACTATCTCCATGAAAGAACCGCCCTCCTGCCGCGCGTCAAGTTGACCCGCCCCAGCCGTGCCGTGGGCAAAAGCACCCGCGAAGCCATCTGCATCGGCGCCTTCCACGGTTACCGCGGCCTGGTCCAGGAGGTCCTTTCCCAGGTCCGGGCCGAACTCGGTTCGAAAAATGCCACCGTCATCACCACCGGGGGGGATTGCCTCATGATGAAAGGCGCCCTCAAGGGCGTCGACGTTGTCGACCCCCTCCTCGGGCTGCGCGGATTGAAAATCGTTGCCCACCATCTTCTGGGGTGAGAAAGTGCCCCTGACCGTGAACCGCATCGACCGCCTTTTCCAGAATCTTTCCTCCCGCCAGTCCCGTGCCTTCGTGGCCTATCTCGTCGCCGGCGACCCCTCCCCGGACCTCACCCCGGCCCTGGTGGCCGCGCTAGAACGGGCCGGTACCGACGTGGTCGAACTCGGCGTTCCCTTCTCCGACCCCCTCGCCGACGGGGTGGTCAACCAATTGGGGGCGCAACGCGCGCTCGAAGCCGGAACCACCGTGGCCGGCGTCTTCTCCATAGTGGAAAAAATCCGGGCCTCCACGCAAATCCCCCTCGTTCTTTTCACCTATTACAATCCGGTCCACCACTATGGCCTCGACCGCTTTCTGGCCGACTGCGAACGCACCGGCGTCGACGGCATTCTCCTCCTCGACCTTCCTCCGGAGGAAGCCGGCCCGGAATGGAACGCCCACCCCGGCGTCCGCCGGATCAGCCTCATCGCCCCGACCACACCCGAGGAACGAATCGGCAAAATCACCGCCGCTTCCTCCGGTTTCATCTATTACGTCTCACGGGAGGGCGTGACCGGCATGCAGACCAGCGTTTCCAGCAGCATGGAGGAACGGGTCGCCCTCATCCGTCGGCACACCTTCCTGCCCGTCTGTGTCGGATTCGGCATCTCCAATCCCGAACAGGCCCGCCAAGTGGCCCGCGCCGCCCAGGGCGTGGTGGTCGGCAGTGCCATCGTCGACCGCATCGCTTCCTGGCGCAACGAAGCCGACCTCGCCGCCCGACTGGAAGCCTTCGTCCAACCTCTGGCCGCAGCCTGCCACCAGCCATGAGCCGGGTGATGGCGCTTGATTACGGGAGCAAACGCGTCGGGGTGGCCCTCAGCGACCCCACCGGCAACCTCGCTTCTGCCCTGCCCCCTTTGCCCACCACCCCCTTCACCAAGCTTTTTGGCACCCTCCGGGCCTTGGTGCGCGAAAAAGAAGTCGACCTGATCCTGGTCGGCCTGCCCCGCAACATGGACGGAAGCTACGGCCCCTCCGCCCGGTCTGCCGAGGAATTCGCCCGCCGCCTCAAGGAAGTCGTCCCCATCCCCATCCGCATGGTCGACGAACGCCTCAGCACAGTGGAAGCGGCAAAAAAACTGCGTGAGGGGGGCACCCGCTCCCGCCAACAGAAAGAAAAAATCGACGGCGCTTCGGCACAGGTCATGCTGCAAAGCTTTCTTGACACGCCCAAGGAATGAATTCTAAATTTCGCACGTGAAAACACATTTCTACGCGCTGGCTTTGTTGCTCGCTTCGGGGATTTCCTCTCTCCAAGCAGGTTCCGATCAGCTGCGCATCGCTCCCGCTTTGAACGAACCCCGCTTTGTCGAGGACCGCATTTCGGTCCAAGCGGTGACTGGCGCCCTCTTCTCCGGCACCGGCATCGGCCCCAAGATCCCTACCTTCAATTACGCCCAAACCAACCTCCGCCTCGGCTGGATGTTGAATACCCCCAATCCCGAGGGCGGGTTTTTCGCCGGCAACTGGGAAGCCCTGGCCGAACTCTCCGCCAGTGGCGTTTTCGACGGCTTCGGCTCGGTCGTCATCGGTCCGACCGCACTGGTGCGCTACAATTTCGTCCAACCCAATTGGAAGGTCGTCCCCTACGTCCAAGCCGGTGCTGGCATTGTCTACACCGACGCTTACGAGGACGACAACCAGCAAGCCATCGGTCAGGCCATTGAGTTCACCCCCCAGGCCAGTGTTGGATTCAAATTCCTGGTGAACGAGGAGTGGTCGGTTGACCTCGAAGGCATGTTCCACCACATCTCCAACGCCAGCATCGCCGAGCGCAATCACGGCGTGAACGCGCTCGGGGGCTTCATCGGGGCCACCTACAATTTCGACAAGCTCTGGAATTGACCGGCTCATCCCATCGCTTCCCCTTCTTCAGAAGCCCCTGATCCGAGAATGGACCAGGGGCTTCCTTTTTTCACACCCCCACCCATGAGCTCCCCTGAAACCAAGGTCCACCGTTTGCTCGTGGCCTACGACGGGGCACCTTTCCAGGGATGGCAACGACAGGGGGACCTGCCCACGGTACAACTCGCACTCGAGCAGGCCGCGGCCCGCATCTGGGGCCGTCCGATCGACGTCCAGGGTTCCGGGCGCACCGACACCGGCGTCCACGCCCACGGCCAGGTGGCCTCCTTTCTGGCCGAGCCACGCATCCCGGAGCCCCGGCGACTGCGCATGGCCCTCAACGACCATCTGCCCCCCTCGGTGCGGGTCCTCGACAATGATTTCGCCCCCGACCATTTCCATGCCCGCTTTTCTTCCATCGGAAAGGAATACCACTACCGCATCCTCAACCGCGATGTGATGCCCCCCTTGGAGCACGGGCGGGCCTGGCACGTGCCGCGACCCCTCGACAGCCGGGCCATGACCGAGGCCCTGGTCCACCTCGAAGGACGGCACGATTTTTCCTCCTTCGCCAGCAATCCCGGCTACGAACGCACCACCATGGTGCGGACCATGTCCTTGTGTTCCCTCACCCAAAACGGCGAGGAAATCCGCCTGGTCTTCCGGGCCGATGGCTTCCTCTACCGCATGGTCAGGAATTTGGCCGGTGCCGCGGTCAAAGTCGGACTGGGCAAGGCCACCCCGGAGGATTTTCTCGGCATCCTCCAAGCCCGCTGCCGCCAGAACGCCCCCAACACCGCCCCGGCCTGCGGGCTTTACCTGGCACGGGTGTTCTATCCCCCTGATGTGGCCCCCACCTTTTCTTTTGCCCAGGAACAGAACCCCCTTTCCAACTGAAACCCCATGGCCCTCCACGTCGTCCTCATCGAGCCCGAGATCCCGCCCAATACCGGGAATGTGGCCCGTCTTTGCGCCGTGACCCACAGCCGCCTTCACCTGGTCGGACCGCTCGGCTTTCAGATCAACGATGCCACCCTGCGACGTGCCGGGATGGATTACTGGGAGCAGGCCAGCATCACCACCTACCCCGACTGGGCCGCCTTCCATCCCCAACTCATCGGACAACGTGTCTGGCTGGTCGAAACGGGCGGAGACCGCACCCTCTGGGATACTCCGTTCCTGGATGGTGACTACCTCCTGTTTGGAAAGGAAAGCAAGGGACTACCCGCCAGCGTTTTGGAAGCCTTTCCGGGCCGGAAAACCACCATCCCGATGCCCAACCCCATGACCCGCAGCCTCAACCTCTCCACCGCCGCCGGTATCGCGGTCTACGAAGCCTTGAGACAAATCCATCACGGAACATATTCTAAACCAGCGGATTCAGTCGTTTGAGGCCGGGAAAGCGGTCGAAATCCCGGTCGTTGCTCACCACCGTGGCGGAATGCTCCATGGCGTGGAGCGCGATCAAGGCGTCGGTTGACAGATTGCCGCCCCCACCCGCTTTTTCCAGCAGATCAAAGAAACGAGGAAGGGCCTGTTCGGAAAGCCCCAAGAGTCGCACAGAAG
Organism: Candidatus Methylacidiphilales bacterium; assembly: GCA_033875315.1. Lineage (NCBI taxonomy): Bacteria > Pseudomonadati > Verrucomicrobiota > Methylacidiphilae > Methylacidiphilales > Methylacidiphilales bacterium. The sequence goes on along the minus strand of JANRJG010000039.1, from coordinate 26,647 downwards.
GCGATTCCATCCATTGCTCGACCATGAGCCGGACTTCGGCAACCGACAACGGGTCTTGGGCCAGGGTCGGGTGGGTCAAGAGACGGGTGAAGGCCAGCACCACCACCCACACCAACCCGACGGGTTTTTCTCCGGCCAGAGCGGCTTCCCACCATGCCCGCGCCTTGGCATGATGCGGCGCGGCCTCATCGTGGGCGTAAATCAAAATGTTTGCGTCGGGAATGATCATCGCCGGCCCCGCAAGGCTCCTTCCTCCGCCTCGATCTGGTCAAAAAGCTGGTTCATGCTCATGCCTTGGTAAGCGGGTTTGATCCCGACGCGACGAGTCACAAGGCGCACACGCTTGCGCGTCGATTTTCCAACGCCCAGCCCCCGTTGCAGGGTTTCCTCAACAATCTCCCGAAACGGGCGCTTGCGCTGCCGGGCAAGTTGCCGCAATTCTCCCAACAAGCCATCACTGATGCTGATGGTGGTTCTCATAAAAGCATCATGATGCCAGATTGAAGAAAGTCAACCGGCTTGGAGAAAGGACCAGTCGATCGGCTGAATGGTGGTCCCAATAGGATCGGAGTTGGCAGAAGGGTGATCTAAGTAGGGAGCCTGTCTTCAACCTGCCCGGCCACGATGAAGGGTGCGTCCGGAGGGAATCGAACCCTCACATCAAGCTTGGGAAGCTCGCATTCTACCACTAAATCACGGACGCCAGAGGGAAACCATGGCACAGACGGTGGCAAAGATCAAGCCACCCGCGGCTCACCGGGTTTTATCGGACTCTTCCTCGACCGCTTTGATGTAACCGGGGTAGTTCTGCCACCACTGGCGGCGTTCACCGAGGTACTTCATCATGGGGGCCGAGGTTTTGAGTTTGGCCAGAAGCTTGTTCCGCTCGTCGATCATGGCCAATAGCTTGGCCCCATCGGGTCGTTGCGCCATGGCTTCGTTGACCTTGGCGCTGAGTTCGCCAAAAAGCGCGCTGTCTTCACCGACCAGACTTGCCTCCCGGCCCACCCAGAGCTGTCCCCCCTTGAGGGCTTCGTAGGCCACATCAAAGGCATCGGCCACCCCGGCCCAACTGTCCTGGTCGATGCGCGCCTGGGCCTCGAAAAACCGGGAAAGCGACCGCCCGGCCTCGCTCTGCATGCGCAGGAAGGAAAACTCGCCGGGATTGAAATAGAAGAGCTTCTGGGCGATCTCATCCTGGACGGGAAAAACGATGCCCTCGATTTCCCGGATGCGGGCTTTGTCGTTTTTTTCGGATTCCTTGAGGGTTTTCAGCACCTCTTGGATATTGGCCGGTGCCTTCGGTGCCGCCGGAAGACCCCCCGTTTCCTGGGCCCTGGCAGCCGGCACTGCCACGGCCAAACTCAAAAGAGCCAAAAGCAGGACCGGTCGGCCAAGGACGTTGTCCCTCAATTCATTTTGCTCAGACATCGGCTGTACAGGCTCAGGTGCATCCGGATCAAACGCTGGATGTCTTCCGAGCGTTCGTCCGGGTTGTGGATTTGACCGAGAAAATTTTGGAGTTCCTGGATGCTGCGGTTCATCTCGCCCCGTGCCTTCTGGAAACTTCCCGTCGGATCCAGTTCGCGCAATTCGGATTGCAACTTTTCCAGACGCTTCTGGTCGCTTTCCTGAATGCCCTCGCGCCGCACCATCGTTTCCATCTGCCGCATGATGCGGAAACGTTTTTCATCGGCGTTCTTGTCGTTGTTGTAGGCCTGCAGATCCTCGGCCTTCTTGACCACCACATCGATCATCTGCCCGAGTTCCGCATGGTCGACCATGCCGCGGAGGAGCTTCATGTTGCGGACAAACTTGAGCGTCACATCGCCGAATTTGACCTCGCTCTGGCGGGCGGCAGTCTGCGATTGAACATCCGCCGCTGCCAACCAACAAACCGAGCACACCAGCAGCAGCCGGAGCGGCCACCACCAGGAACGTGCTTTCGGGAAACGCTGCATGCGCCAACTCAGATGACGGTTCCGTCCGGAACCACCGCGTCCTTCGGGATGATGACCACCCCGTCCCGCACGTAGTAGATACCGCCATCCGTATCCGGCTTGCCCTGGGCCCGGATCACCACATTCGCCCCGATGCGCGAGTTCTTGTCGACAATCGCCCCCTCGATCACGGTGTTCGGCCCCACCCCGATGTTGGGACGCCCCACACGCGCGTTCTTCTCCAGATCCGCCAGCGACTCGTAGTAGTCCGCCCCCATCAGGATGCTGTCCCGGATATTCACCCCGGGGTCCAGCCGGGAACGGATGCCGATGATCGACCGGAACACATTGCACTGCCGCATGATGCACCCGTCGGAGACCGTCGCCCGCTCGATCTGGCACTGGTCGATCTTGCTCGCGGGCAGGTAGCGCGAGCGGGTGTAGATGGGCGACTCGGCGTCGTAGAAATTGAATTTGGGCACCGGCTCTGTCAGGTCGAGGTTGGCATCGTAGAAGGCACGGATGGTACCGATATCCTCCCAGTAGCCGCGGTAAACATGGGAAAACACCCTCAGGTTGCGGATGGCCCCGGGGATGACATCCTTGCCGAAATCGGTCACGGCCGAGTCTTCCAGCACGGATTCCAGGACCTCGCGGTTGAAGACGTAAATACCCATGCTGGCCAGGAACGAGCCCTCTGAGGGATCCAATCCGAGGTTCTTCCGGGCTTCCTCCTCAATGACCAGGCTGTCCAACTGGGCGTCTTCCTTGGGTTTTTCGACAAAACGGGTGATCCGGGCCTCCCGGTCGATGTGCATGATGCCGAAGCCGCGTGCGGCCGCCCGGTCCACGGGAATGGTCGCCACCGTCACGTCCGCCTTCTGTAAGACGTGTTGCGACAGGATGTGCCGGTAGTCCATCCGGTAAAGTTGGTCGCCGGAGAGGATGAGAACGAGGTCATGCTTGTGATTGCGGAAATGGCGCAGATTTTGCCGGACCGCATCCGCCGTTCCCTGATACCAGCCGGTCAGGTCGCTCGATTGCGTCGCCGCCATGATTTCGATGAATCCCCGCGGATTGTAGTCATCAAACCGGTAGCTCTGTTGCACGTGACGGTGCATCGAAGAACTGAGGTATTGGGTCAGGAGAAAAATGCGCTTGAGCCCGGAGTTGATGCAGAGGCTGATCGGGATGTCCACCAAGCGATATTTGCCCGCCAGGGGAACCGCGGGTTTGGCCCGCTCTTTGGTCAGGGGAAACAGACGGGTTCCGGCCCCGCCTCCAAGAATCACGGAAACAACCCGTCCGGGATCGGGGGTGTAAGAATCCATAGGGTCTTAATAAGTTGACGCTCGAAAGCTGGGAAGGCTAGAACAAAGTACAAATTGCTCTATTTATGTGTGGAATCGTTGCTTACACCGGTGGCCGAGATGCCCAACCCCTCATGTTGGACGCTCTGGCGCGTCTCGAATACCGCGGTTATGACTCCGCCGGAATCGCCCTGATCGAATCCGACGGGATTTCGGTCCAGAAAAAAGCCGGACGCATCTCCGAACTCAGCAAAACCCTGCGCCATCACATCTCCAAGGCCACCACCGGCATCAGCCACACCCGTTGGGCCACCCACGGTGAACCCTCCGACCGCAACGCCCACCCCCACCTCGACCGCTCCGGTCGCCTCGCCCTCGTCCACAACGGGGTGGTGGAAAACTACCAGACCCTCAAAAAAGCGCTCGTTGCCAACGGCCATCTCTTTGCCTCCGACACCGACACCGAGGTCCTGGCCCACCTCATCGGTGTTTGTTATGCCGAATCCACCCAAACCGGCGACGCCCGTCTCATCGAATCCGTCCGCCGCGCCCTTTCGGAAATTGAAGGCACTTACGGCATCGCCGTCATCCACGCCGACCACCCCGGTCTGATTGTCGGCGCCCGTCGCGGCAGCCCGCTCGTCATGGGGGTCGGGGAACACGAACAATACCTCGCCAGCGACGCCACCGCCCTTCTGCCCTACACCCAAAAAGTGGTCTACCTCAAGGATTACGACCTGGTCGCCCTGCGCCGCGAGAGCTTCGAGGTCACCACGCTGGATGCCAGCCAGTCTTCCTTCGAAATCAAGGAACTGGATTATGCACCCGAGGCCGCTGAATTGGGCGACTTCCCCCACTTCATGCTCAAAGAAATTTACGAGCAGCCCGTGGCCGTGGAAAACGCCCTGCGCGGCCGTCTCAACCAGGAGGAACTTTCCGCCAAACTCGGCGGCCTCAACCTGAGCAACGAACAACTGCGCGACATCGAACGCGTCATGGTCGTGGCCTGCGGCACCGCCCTGCATGCCGGCATGGTCGGCGAACAGATGTTGGAAACCGAAGCCAACATTCCCTGCGAATGCCACTTTTCCAGTGAATTCCGCTACGGCAACGTGCCGGTCGACCGAAAAAGCATCTTCTTTGCCGTCAGCCAGTCCGGCGAAACCGCCGACACGCTGGGCGCCCTCCGGGAAGCCCGCCGCAAGGGTTACCGCGTCCTCGGCGTCTGCAACAACGTCGGCAGCACCATCGCCCGGGAATCCGACGGCGGCGTCTACATGCACGCCGGGCCGGAAATCGGCGTGGCCGCCACCAAATCCTTCGTTTCCCAGGTCACCATCTTCGCCCTCCTCACCCTCCTCCTCGGCCGCATGCGCTACATCTCCCCGGCCCGCGGTCAGGAGATCATCGAAGCCCTCGAACGCCTCCCCCAGCAGATCACTTCGATCCTCCACCGCAACGACGAAATCCGCGAGATTGCCACCAAGTATTCCGGTTCCCGCAGCATGCTCTTCTTCGGACGCCAGGCCAACTACCCCGTCGCCCTCGAGGCCGCCCTCAAGATGAAGGAAATCTCCTACGTCCACGCCGAAGGCTACCCCACCGCCGAACTCAAACACGGGATCATCGCCCTCATCGACGACCAAACCCCCTCAGTCATGCTCTGTCCGCAGGACACCCTCTACGAAAAGAACATGAGCAGCATGCAGGAAATCAAGGCGCGCAAGGGCCCGGTCATCGCCGTGGCCAACGAGTCCGACCACGAGATCTATGCCGTGGCCGACGATGTCATCGAGGTTCCCAAAACGATCGAAATGCTCCAACCCATCCTCAACATCATCCCCCTCCAGTTGCTGTCCTACCACACCGCCGTTCTCCTCGGCCGTGATGTGGACAAACCCCGCAACCTGGCCAAGTCGGTCACGGTCGAGTGAGTTTTAAGTTTGTAAGGTTTAAGTTTTAAGTAACTTGATGCTTCAAAAATCGATCATTGCTCATCCGTCCCCACTTAAAACTTAATACTTCAAACTTAAAACCAACTGTATGCCCCCCATCCCTATCGCAGTCATCGGCGGCAGCGGCGTCTACCACATGGAAGGTTTGGACGGAGCCGAAGAACTCCGTCTCATCACGCCGTTTGGTGAACCCTCCGATGCCATCCGCACCGGAACCCTCTCCGGTCGGAAAGTCGCCTTCCTGCCCCGCCACGGTCGAAACCACCACCTCCTGCCTTCGGAGATCCCCCACCGTGCCAACATCTGGGCCCTCAAGTCCCTCGGCGTGCGCTGGATCATCAGCCTGAGCGCGGTGGGATCGCTCAAGGAACATCTCAAACCCCGCCACTTCGTCCTGCCACACCAGTTCTTCGACCGCACCAAGACGCGTGACACCCACACCTTCTTCGGCAACGGCATCGCCGCCCATGTCAGCTTCGGCAATCCCGTCTGCCTCAGACTGGCCACGATTCTATATCAAGCCGCCACCACTTCGGGTGCCGTCTGCCATTGGGGTGGCACCTATGTCAACATGGAAGGCCCCGCCTTCTCCACCCGCGCCGAGTCGGAATTCCACCGCTCCCACGGATTCGACGTCGTCGGCATGACCAACCTGGCCGAGGCCAAGCTGGCCCGCGAAGCCGAAATCAGCTACGCCACCCTGGCCATGGTGACGGACTACGATTGCTGGCATGGTGAAGAGGCCGAGGTCAGCGTGGCCGATGTGGTGCGCATCCTGCATGACAACGCCACCCTCGCCGCCCGCACCGTCGCCCTGGCAGTAGCCCAGATCCCGCTCCAAGAGCAGACCGCTGCCCATCACGCCCTCGACGCCGCCCTCATCACTCCGCGCCACGCCTGGCCGAACCAAACCGCCGAAGCCCTGCGCCCCCTGCTCGGCCGCTTCCTGGCCTGATACCGAATCCCTGAGTTTTAGAGCGCATCGCGTTTAGAGCCATTCCAGTTTAACTAGATGCATTTCTCACTCTCGGATGGAGCGGGCTCTTCCGCCGTCGCCTAGGCTATGGCGGGACAACCCACTCCACCCTGGGAACCCGGATTGATTCAATCAAAACTGGAAGTGCTCGAATTGGCACGGGGTTCATATCGTTTCTCTTACTCGCTCTCGTGTTCGTTCTCTCCCACTCAAAGAGCACGAAAAATGAGAAAGAGCATGAAATCGAGCGGCAGATTAAATGCAATATGCTCTAGAGGCTACCGGGAGCTTCTTTTTGAGTTTGGCCGGAACGCCCTGCTATTCCAAATTAAAATGACTGAGCGACAGAATAAACGGGAGGGCGAGGCTCCTGCCGAGCCGGTTTGATGTCTCTATTCCAAGGGCGGCTCAGCCCCGAAGGCTTACGGGGGAGCCAGGATCTTCGCCCTCCCATAAGGCACTTTTACGCCCACACAATTCAATTTGGTATGATCGCTTCTCCAACTGGATCGCATGTTCTTTTTTTGGTCTAGCTACCGCCAGCGGCTGATTGAATAGAAATTGCGACACAGTGAAATGATGTTCGTGGCCAACCTCATTTTCCGGCCCGGCGGAAACCCCCGATTGTCAGTTCCTGGGTTCAACGACAAACAACCCATTGGTCATCATGTAAGCGTCTTCCAAGGGCAACCGCTTGAGTTCGTGGCCGTAGCCCCAGCTGTCGGTGTAAAGCACCTCCCGCTTCTGCGGTTGATACCCGATGATCAGGCGCATATGGCCGCCCCTGGCCTGGGGAAGCTTGGGCTTTTCTTCGACCCACCCCAGTTGCACCCCCCAGGCCAGCGGGCGGCCTTGGTCGATGGTGTCGGTGATTTCCCGGTAAAATTTATCGACCCTGCCCTGGCTTTTCAGTCGGATCTCCCTCACCAATTCCGGCTGCATGCTGGCAAGAATCTCCGGCATCGAGATCACCCGCATGCCTCCGAAGCGGATTTCCGGCTCCTGCTTTCTTTTGGCGAGCTTGTTGTAATCCTCGACCAGGTCAAAAAAATCCTTGGACTCGAAGTTGATCTTTTCATCGACGCGCAGGCCGAGTTTTCCGCCCATATTCCGGAGGGCCTGGACCAGGCTGTCCGGATTGGTCCCCTCACCACTGGCGTTGGCCTGCTGGGCCAGTTCGTGCTGGTTCACCTCGCTGCCGTAATAGCGGAGAATGCGTTCCATCGTGGCCACCGCGCAATAGCCCTTCTGCCCCTGGTCCACCATGGGAACGCCCTCCAGAAAGACATCGCCATTGTCCAGTTTCTTCAGCCGCTGACGCAGGTCCAACAAAGCGGTATCGGCCTTGCGCTGGACACGCATGCCTTCGCTGGCTGTTCCGGGAGGAAAGAGGGTCAGGTTGATGAATTCGGGGCGGTCCTGCCGGCGTAATTCCCCGCTTTCCCGGACGCGGGAATAGGCCGTGTCGAGGCGGGCGGAATATGCCGGGGCCGACCACACCTTGCTCACCGACCGGATGCTGCTGCGCTTGAATTCATCCCCCAGGTCTTCCGCCGCCACACCCGCATGTCCGGCCACGGCGGCTTCCACCTTGGCGGCATAGGCCTCGAAGGAATCATCGGCGATGCGGCCCAGGTCGCCGCGGTTGTAGAAGGAGACGAAAACTTCCCTGGGCCCGGTTGCACCCAGACGGATGACCACCTCGGCCACCGACAAGTCCAAATAGGTCAGACCTTCCCCTGCCGCCCGAAGCTCGCTTTTCTCACTGGAGTTCCAGGAAAAGGGGGAATCACGGAAAAAATCCGGCAGGGCGGCGGGGGCAAGCGTCCAAAAATCCGGCGAACCAAGCCGGGAGTCCAAGGCATAGGTTGAAGGAGGTGGAACGGACTCGGCCCTGATACCAGTGGCTGAAAAATGGCCACAATAACCCATCAATAAAAAGCACAGAACTCTTCGCATCTCCGGGATGATGGGGCAACCATCGTTACCAGACAAGCCGGACGGGGCACTATCGGCGGCGGAAGCTTTACAAGGCGATGATGCTGGAAACGTTCGGAATCAGGGACAGTATCCCTTCAAGCGGCAGAATGTTGCTCAGTCGGCTATTTGAGCACGTCCTCGACAACCTTATCTTCCAATTGCAGGGGGTGTCCCTCCCAAACGATCTTGCCAGCCTTGTCCACCACCACCGCATGGGGGATCGCCGTCACCGCCAGGCTTTTCTTGAGTCTGGCCTTTTCATCCGTCGCCACAACGTAGTGCATGGGGATTTCCTTGGTGAATTCCCTCACGTCCTTCCGGTCCTCATCGGTGATGCCGATGATCACCAAACCCCGATCCTTGAATTGGTCATGGATCTTATTCATGTGAGGAATACTGTCGCGGCAGGGGCCGCACCACGTGGCCCAAAATTCCACCACCTTGGGCTTGCCGACCCATTCCCCTTCGGGCTTGTTTTCGATGATTTTGACATCGATCGATCCCAGCTGCGAGCCGACGTTGTTTTGGGAACTGCGGGCATGGACTGTCGAGCCCAGACCAACGGCAAGCATCAAGGAGATCGCACCGATCATTGGTTTCATGGTCTATCCTTTTGTTGACTGGTTTTCGTGATTGGGCTTCCAAAACATCACTTGCGGTGGACATCCTGCAGGGCGGTGACGCTGAAACCGCCCTTGATGAGGGAGCGGATCCCTTTCACCGAGGCCTCGGCCGCGGCCATGGTCGTCATCACCGGCACCTTGTGGTAGAGCGCGGTGGTGCGGATTTTGATTTCGTCGGTCCGCGCAACCGGCCCGTAGGGGGTGTTGATGAGGAGGGCCAGTTCGCCGTTCTCCATCAGGTCGATGACGTTGGGACGGCCCTCGTTGATCTTTTGCAGTTCCTCCACCGGCACGCCGTTGTCCTTCAGCGCCCTGGCGGTGCCGCTGGTGCTGCACACGGTGAATCCCATCTCGGCCAGCTGGCGGGAGAGGTCGACAATGAGCGGCTTGTCGGTGTCGCGCACGCTGACGAAGATCTTGCCCTTGAGCGGCAGGGCCCCGCCCGCGGCCATCTGGGTCTTGGCATACGCGATGCCGAAATCGGGATCGATGCCCATGACTTCGCCGGTCGACTTCATTTCCGGCCCCAAGAGAATGTCCACCCCGCGGAATTTGTTGAAGGGGAAAACCGCCTCCTTGACGTTGTAATAGGTGGGAATGACTTCCCGGGTGAAGCCCAGTTCTTTCAAGGTCTTGCCCGACATGATGAGCGAAGCGTATTTGGCCAGCGGATGACCGATGGCCTTGGAGACGAAGGGCACGGTGCGGGAGGCGCGCGGGTTGACCTCGAGGACGTAAACGGTGTCTTTCTGCACGGCGAATTGGACGTTCATCAGCCCCTTCACACCCAGTTCCTTGGCCATGGCGATGGTGGAACGGCGGATTTCCTCAATCACGGCCAGCTTGAGCGAATAGGGCGGGATGACGCAGGCACTGTCGCCGGAATGGACCCCGGCGCGTTCGATGTGTTCCATGACCGCCCCGATGACCGCGTCGGTCCCGTCGGCGATGCAATCCACATCGACCTCCGTCGCATCGTCGAGGAACTGGTCGAGGAGAATGGGCCGGTCCCCGATGGCCTCGCCATTGCGGCGGAGGTAATCGCGGAGTTCCTCGTCGTGGTAAACGATCTGCATGGCGCGTCCGCCAAGGACGAAGGACGGGCGCATGAGGACGGGGTAGCCGGTGGCATTGGCCCCACGCAGGGCCTGTTCCTCGCCGACGGCGGTGGCATTGGCGGGCTGGCGGAGCTTGAGCTTGTGCAGCATTTCCTGGAAGAGCTTGCGATCCTCGGCCCGCTCGATGGCCTCGACCGGGGTGCCGATGATGCGCACGCCTGCAGCGGCGAGATCGGAGGCCAGATTCAAGGGCGTCTGCCCACCGAACTGTACGATCACGCCTTGTACTTGGTCGTCGATGTTTTCCGTTTCGTAGATGTTGAGCACGTCCTCGACCGTGAGGGGCTCGAAGTAGAGCTTGTCCGATATGTCATAATCGGTGGAAACGGTCTCGGGGTTGGAGTTGACCATGATGGTCTCGTATCCGGCCTCGTGGAGGGAAAGGCTGGCGTGGACACAGCAGTAATCGAACTCGATCCCCTGGCCGATGCGGTTGGGGCCGCCACCGAGAATGATGATCTTCTTCTTCGGGGTGCGCTTGGCCTCGTTGTCGCCGCGGTCGTAGGTGGAATAAAAATAGGGCGTGTAGGCCTCGAACTCGGCCGCGCAGGTGTCGACGAGACGGAAGCTGGCCGAGACTCCCGCCGCCTTGCGGGTCTGGCGGATGAGGAGGGAGGATTGTTTGGGGTTTAAGGTTTTGAGTTTTAAGTTGGCAGACTGAAGTTCGGCCAGTTGCAGATCGGAGAAGCCGTAGGATTTGGCGGTTTCCAGAAGGGGGAGCGAGGAAGGGTCGAAGAGGTCGGCTTTCTCGATCTCCAGGGCCAGGTCGGAGAGCTGCTTGAGATTTTCCAGGAACCAGCGGTCGATGGCGGTGAGTTGGTGGATTTCCTCCACCGTCAACCCGCACTGCAGGGCGTGCGTGACCCACCAGAATCGCTGGTGGTTGGGCGTGCGCAGTTTGGATTTGATGGTTTCAAGGGGCTGCTTTTCCTTGGGCGTGCCGAAGGCCAGGGTGCCGTCCTTGCCTTTCAAATCAAGGGAGCGGATGGCTTTCTGGAACGATTCCTTGAAGGTGCGCCCGATGGCCATGGCCTCACCCACGCTCTTCATCTGCGAAGTCAGGGTGGCGTCGGCGCCGGGGAACTTCTCAAAGGTGAAACGGGGGATCTTCGTCACCACATAATCGATGGTGGGCTCGAAGGAGGCGGGCGTTTCCTTGGTGATGTCGTTGCGCAATTCATCGAGGGTGTAACCAACGGCCAGTTTGGCCGCGATCTTGGCGATGGGGAATCCGGTGGCCTTGGAGGCCAGGGCGGACGAACGCGACACGCGCGGGTTCATCTCGATGACAATCATGCGCCCGGTCTTCGGATCGGTGGCAAACTGGATGTTGGACCCGCCGGTCTCGACCCCGATCTCGCGGATGACGGCGAAGGAGGCGTCGCGCATGCGCTGGTATTCCTTGTCGGTCAGCGTTTGGGCAGGGGCCACCGTGATGGAATCCCCGGTGTGAACGCCCATGGGGTCGAAGTTTTCGATCGAGCAGATGACGACACAGTTGTCGGCGCGGTCGCGCATGACTTCCATCTCGTATTCTTTCCAGCCGAGCAGGCATTCCTCGATAAGGGTTTCCCCGGTTGGCGAAAGGTCGAGGCCGCGGGCGACGAGTTCCTCGAATTCCTTGCGGTTGTAGGCGATGCCGCCGCCGGTGCCGCCGAGGGTGAAGGCAGGACGGGAAATGACGGGGTATTTGCCGCCGATGTCCTCGACGATTTGCAGGGCCTGGGCGACGGATTTGGCCACGCCCGACTTGGGCACATCGAGGCCGATCTTGATCATGCAGTCCTTGAAGATCTGGCGGTCTTCACCTTTGGTGATGGCTTCGGCGTTGGCCCCGATCATCTGCACGTTGTGACGGGCCAGGGCGCCGTTTTTGAACAGGGCCATGGCCGTGTTGAGGGCGGTCTGGCCGCCGAGGGTGGGCAGGAGGGCGTCGGGTTTTTCCTTGGCGATGATCATCTCCACCACTTCGGGGGTGATGGGTTCGATGTAGGTCCGGGCGGCGAACTCCGGATCCGTCATGATGGTGGCGGGGTTGCTGTTGATCAGCACCACTTCGTAGCCTTCCTCGCGCAGGGCCTTGCAGGCCTGAACGCCGGAATAGTCGAATTCGCAGGCCTGGCCGATGACGATCGGGCCGGAACCGATGAGGAGAATCTTGTGGAGGTCTTGGCGCTTGGGCATCGGGTGAAAAGGCTAACGGTCCGACCAGAAATGAAAATGGAAAAGTAGTTTCAGTTCCAGCTACAGGAGATTGCCCTGTCGCTCCCCGGAACCCGGCTTCAAACCCAGTCGCTCATAGGCCGAAGGCAGTGCCACCCGGCCCTGTTGGGTGCGTTTGATGTATCCTTCCATGATCAGGTAGGGCTCATGCACCTCCTCCACCGTCCCGGCCTCCTCCCCGACGGCCACCGCCAGCGAACTGAGGCCGACCGGACCGCCCTGAAACTTCACGATGAGCGTCTCCAAAATGCGCTTGTCCATTTCGTCCAACCCGTGGGCGTCGATCTCCAGCATACTGAGCGCGGCGTCGGCAGATTCCCGGTCGACTTTTCCCTCGTTACGCACCAGGGCGAAATCGCGCACCCAGCGGAGGAGATTGTTGGCAATACGGGGCGTGCCGCGGGAGCGGCGGGCGATTTCCAAGGCCGCTTCCGGCACCATTTCCATTTCCAGCAAACCGGCCGAGCGCACAATGATACCCTGGAGCGTGGGGGCGTCGTAGTATTCCAACCGGTTGGTCATACCGAAACGGGAACGGAGCGGGGCACTGAGCATACCTGGCCTGGTGGTGGCGCCAACGAGGGTGAACTTGGGCAGGTTGAGACAGATGCTGCGTGCGCTGGGACCCTGGTCGATGACGATGTCCAGGCGGTAATCCTCCATCGCCGGATAGAGGTATTCCTCGATGACCTTGTTGAGCCGGTGGATTTCGTCGATGAACAACACATCGTTGGCCTCCAAGTTGGTCAGGAGACCGGCCAGGTCGCCCGCTTTTTCCAAGGCGGGCCCGGAGGTGATCTTGATCTGCACCCCCATGGCCTGGGCCAGGATGTGGGCCAGGGTCGTCTTGCCCAGGCCCGGCGGCCCGCTGAGCAGGATGTGGTCGAGTGCCTCCCCGCGCATGCGCGCCGACTGGATCATGACTTCCAGCCGTTCCTTGATCTTGGGCTGTCCGGCAAACTCATCCAGCGTGCCGGGGCGCAGGGTCTGCTGGAAGACCTCGTCGCGTGCGGTCGGATCACCCGGTGTTGGCGGCAGTTCTTTCATAGGCGTTTGAGGGCCTCGCGCACCAAAGCCTCCAGGGAATCCTGCGGTCCGGCTTTTTCAATCGCGGCCAGGGCATCGGCCTGTTTGTAACCCAGGCTCATCAGGGCCAGCACGGCATCGCTGAGGTTTTGTTGCTGCGGCGTGGCCGCGGCCCCGCTGCCCGCCTGGGGCCAGGCTTCGGTGACGCCCATTTTGTCCTTCAATTCGAGAACGATGCGTTCGGCCGTTTTCTTGCCCAGACCCCTGATGCGGGAAAGGAACGCCACATCCTGGGCCACCACCGCGCCGCGGAATTGGGCGGGAGAACAGCCATTGAGAACGGCCAGCGCCAGCTTCGGCCCCACGCCACTGACATGGTTGACCAGAAGGTTGAAAAGATCTTTCTCCGAACGGCTGAAAAATCCGTAGAGCACATGCGCGTCTTCCCGCACCACCAGAACCGTCTGGAGCGTCACCTCGGCATGGCCCAAGGGCAATTTCTCGAATGTGGAAAGCGGGATCTGCACTTCGTAGCCCACCCCTTGGACGTCCAACAAGACCCGGCTGGGGAAGGCCTCGGCCACGTTGCCTTTGAGAAACGCAATCATCTTCCCGCCAGATTAATGCGACCGGGCTCCGCTGTCATCCGTCATCTGCCATCCGCCTTCCGGCTTTGGCGGTGCTGGAGATGGGTCAGCGCCACGGCCAGGGCGTCCGCCGCATCGGCCTGGGGCGTGGACGTCAACCCCAGCATGGCCCGCATCATGAAGCCGACCTGGGCCTTTTGCGCGGCCCCGAATCCCGTGGCGGCCTTTTTGACCAGGCGGGAGGGGTATTCGACCAGCGGCAATCCGGCTTCGGCCACGGCCACCAAAACAGCTCCGCGCGCGGAACCCATCACGATGGCGGTCTTGAGGCTCTGGGCATAAATGATGGCTTCCATCGCCGCTTCGTCCGGACGGTGCTCGCCGATGACCCCTCGCAGCACGCGCACAATCTCGAGAAGAGCGGGGCCTTGGGAAACGCGGGCGGGCACCGGGATGCTGCCAAAGGCCACCGCCCGGGGCTTTTTCGCCACCAGTTCGATGATCCCATATCCGGTGCAGCGGATGGAGGGGTCGATGCCAAGGACGCGCATGACTGATCGTTACTCCCGCAGCGGGGCATGTCGAGCGCGTGCGTTGACATTTTTGCCCGCAAATTTAGAGTAGTCTTATGAAAGCTTTCCAACTCTTTGCCCTGACCGCCCTGCTTGCTTCCCCGGCCCTGACCTTGTCAGCCCAAAGCGGGGGTGATTTTTCAGCTCCGGCCACCGGCCGGGATGTCCGCGAACTGCGACCGGGCAAGCCCGAGGAATTGCGGGGTGCCAAAGGCAGCGGCGTGGTGGTCATGATGTCGCAGCGCGGCTTGGAAGTGATCAGTCCCTTTGCCCCCCGCTCGGCCGGATTGGGCCAGAAGACCCTGACCCCGAACATCGCCCGCGACGGAAGGATCGGCGACGAAGCCCACGACCGCAAGCCCTTCGGCGGCATTGCCTTGGTCGGCTTCGAGTTTTAAGCGGTAACGATGGTTTGACTCACCACGAAGAGCGCGAAGTCCGCGAAGACTTACGGGTTAAGGTTGGCAAAAAATCCACCCGCCGATCGGTGAGCCTTGATACAACTGAAATGTATTTCGATTGATTGATCATGCCTTTTTGACCAGGCGTTTCTCTTCGTGTCCTTCGCGCACTTCGCGGTGAACTTCGTTTCCCGGCTAAGGCCCGACTGCGTGAGGCCACTCCAGTAGGAGTGCGCAGGCAGCCCCGGCCAGACCCACTGCGGATATCAGGACCATGGCCAATCCCTTGCCCCAGAAATCGGGACGGATTTCCGAACGACCAAAACACACCATCGCGCCGACCAAATAGACCAGCGCCACCGCCCCCGGAAAAAAAGCCGCCACCAACCCATCCGTGTGCGCCTCCGGCCACCAGGCCCCGAGCAGGATAAAAAGCGCTCCCAACGAACTGAGGGCGAAGATGGGACCGTTGCGCATCTGGACGTAAAGACCCAGGCCAAGGAAGAAGTAGACGTTCGCACAAACGAGCAGGAACTGCGACAAACTCACCAACCTATCATTGCGCAAGAAGGCGGGGTGTCATGGAAAATCCCATCGACAAAAAGGAAAAAATCTTTACGTTCGATGATTCATCGTCGCGGTCGTGGCGAAATTGGCAGACGCGCTAGATTCAGGTTCTAGTGGGTAAAACCATGGAGGTTCGAGTCCTCTCGACCGCACTTTTGCGAAAGCAAAACGTCGTCCATTGACTCGAACGCAGCTCAGCACTCAAACGCGAAGCGTTCGTCAACCAGCAACGCCGCAAGGGGGCATTCCGCACCGTCCCGCTTTCCAAGCGGGACAATTCCTCTCGCTTGCCCCGCCATAGCTTCAGCGACGGCGGGACCGCACTTTTGCGAAAGCAAAACGCCCCCCCTTGACCCGAACACGGTTCAGCGCTCAAACGCGAAGCGTTCACCCCCTGCCGAGCATAGTCCGGCAGAAGCCGGACGGCGCTCAGGAAAACCGGGCCAGGCGAGTGAGGACATCCTGCTGGAATTTTTCCAGATGGTGCCGCGTGAGCGTCTCGATTGAAAGTGTGTCGTCCCTGACCAGGGGGGTAAGATCCATGGCGAAGACCAGGGCCCCGGAAGGGTCGGACGCACGGGGTTCAAAAAAAGTGGCATTGGCCTGCCGACGCCCAAGGGCAGCCAGATCATAGCGTTTTCCGGCACCTATTTGTGAGACAAAAACCTGCAGCAGGGGGGCGGCCAGTTCCGGGTGAATGCCGGCATCCAACGGTTGCTTGTCTTCATCGGCCAGCCAGTCCAGTCCCCGCCAGACCTCGCAACCATAGACCCTTTCCGGACGCTCTGCCTGCGGCAGGCTTCGGAGGGCGGACAAGGAACGGAGCAGGACGGCAACGTGGGTGTCGTGCTTGTCGGCCGGATTGTGCAGGTAAAGCACGCGAGGCCGGGCCGTCCGTAGGATGGCAGCGAGATCGTCCACGACTTCAAGGCGATCGGGGTCTTTGACGGTGGCACTGGGATGGCCCAGCTGGATCACACAGCTGTATCGCCCGATCTCGGCGGCGCGACGTTGTTCCATGCGACGGTCGGCGACCATGTCCTCGGGGGAGCGGCCCCTGGCCCCGCCAGTTTTTGGACTGCCCGCGCCATCGGTCACCACCACCCCGGTGTAGGTGCCGCCACCGGCCTCATAACACTCGGCGATACCACTGAAACTGAAAATCTCCAAGTCGTCCTGGTGCGCCCCAATGCCCAGGTGGGTGGTGCGGGCGAGGGCCTGATCCGGTGGGGTGCCGTCGGGGACAAAGAAATCGGCGTCATTCCGGGAAAACGTCACCATTTCAGGATGCCCGGCCTTGATCGCCGTGCCAAGCCCTGCCGCAGGCGGCCTCCGTTTTCCTGCTTTATCCCCCCTCACCCCGGGCTATGTTGGGATCAACTGATGAGCACGCTTCCGACGAAGAAGTCCACCGACTCACCGGCCAAACCCGGCAGAGCCACCTGGGGCGCCCTGGCCCTCTCGGTTCTCATCCACGGGTCGGTCCTCATGGTCGTGGGGGGCTACGTCATCGTCGAAAAAATCATCCCGAAAAAGTCCTTTGTTGAAGTAGAAGTCGGGATCGACAATGGACTGGACGAGGCCGTCATGGCTCCGGAAGCCGATCCAGCGGACCAGCCGGAAACACCCCAGGTGGTCAATGAAATGACCACCACCTCGGCTACCGGAGCGGAAGGCGAAGCCGCCACTCCTTCGGACATCCTGGTCTCAACGGCGACCCAACAGGCTTTCAGTCTTCCACCGGCGGTGGGGGCACCCTCAACCACCATGCCTGTGCTGGGTAGCGGGACCGGGGCAGGCCAACAGGGCACAGGCTCGGGCGGTGGAGGCAAAGGCGCCGGGCCGGGCGGGTTGCGCAGTCTGGGAACGCTCTTCGGTTCCCGGGGGGGTGGGAATGAGACCCTGGTGGGCCAGTTTTACGACTTGAAGCAGGATCCGAAGGGCAAGGACACCCCCATGAGTCCGAACGCGCCGGGTGACAATGGGCAAAAGGACCAATTGTTTGTCCAGGCCGTGGCCAAGTTCCTCGACCGTTGGGACGAGAACGACCTGAAGGATTACTACCGCGCCCGCAACGCCCTCCACACCACCCAGATTTTCATCCCCACCATGCAGGCGGCCGAAGCACCCAAGGCCTTCGATGTCGACCGCGACGTGCGGCCCACCCGCTGGCTGGTTCATTACAAAGGACAGTTCGTGGCCCCGAAAAGCGGGAATTTCCGCTTTGTCGGCTGCGGGGACGACATCCTCGCGGTGCGGCTCGATCGCAAGCTGGTGCTGAACGGCAGCATCATGGAAATTCCCGGGCAAATGGGGGCTGACCGTGAACAAGTCGGGCGGGTGCGGGTCGGCACCCACGATTGGTCGCTCATGGGCGGCGAGTGGTTCCGCTTGAGCGCGGGACGGAGCTATCCGATTGAAATCCTTATGGGCGAGGTCCCCGGGATCGATCTGGCGATGTTTCTGCTGATCCAGGAAAAGGGAGTGGAATATCCTTCACGTCCCGGCAATGCCGGCCCCGTGCTGCCGGTTTTTCAAACGGCGCCGACCAAACTGCCGAAGTTCGACGAAGAGAGCAACGGTCCCACCGTGGCCAAAGAAGGCTTCGCCGGAAATCCCGGTTGATGGCGCATTCCCCGAGTTCCTTTATTCCAAATCAACTGAATCAGGGAAGTTAAAGGCTTTTAGTGGGGCGGGCTCTTCCGCTGTCGCCAACGCCATGGCGGTACAGGGCGGGCACACTGGTTTTTCCAGAAGTGATCAAGACAAGCGTGCCCGGAGGGTCCACTCCACCTTGGGAACTCGGATCGCCTCCATCAAAAAACCCCGGCCGTATCTGGCCGGGGTTTTTGTGACCCAAACATGCAGGTTGGAAAGTCAGGATTTGCGGGCGCGGCGGCGCAAAACCATGAGGCTGATCAGGCCACCGGCGAGCATGACGTAGGTGGAAGGCTCGGGGATGGTGGAGAACTGCATGACGTAGCCGTTGCTGACCGTGCCACCGGAGAAGTTGGCCGAGCTGACCTGGACCGTGCTCAGATCAAGGGTGTAGCTTCCGCTGACCAAGGCGTTGTATTGGGCCAGGGTGTAGTAATTGACGCCATTGTAGGTGTTGCTGCCGCCATTATCACCCTGCACATAGAATGCGTAGGTGCCGTTCTGGATGCTGGAGAGGAAGTCGGCGCTGTTGTCGGTGAAGAACCCGCCTTGGAAGATATCGCCGTTGCCGAGGCTGCTGACGGCCAGGTAGATGTTGACCGCGTTGCCTGCCCCCAGATCGGCGGTGAAGCCGGTGGTGAGGCGAAGGACGTCGTTGACGCTGCCGGTGGCGTTGCTCCAGGTCGGGGCACCGGTGGCGGTGAACTCGAAATTGTAATCCAGCCCGCCGGTCGGATTGGTGTTGGCCGCGGTCAGGATGCCGGGGCTGTTGCCCGGATCGACGCTGCCGTTGCCACCCAGGGTCAGGGCCCCGAGGTTGCCCGAGCCGGTGACCGACCCACCGTTGTTGCTGATGGCCCCGCCGGTGTAGGTGGTGGAGCTGTTGTAGCGGAAGACCGCGCCGGTATTGACCGCGACGCCGCTGGTGCCATTGATCGTGCCGGTGCTGTCAATGAGCAGGGTACCGCCATTGACGCTGGTCGCCCCAGTGTAGCCGTTGGACCCGGAGAGGGTGAAGGTGCCGTTGCCTGCCTTGGTCAGACCGCCGCCCGAGCCGTTGAGGGCTCCACTGAAGACGGTGGAGGCGTTGTTGCCGCCGACTTGGAGGGTCTTGCCACCAAGGGTGACGTTGCCGCTGCCGGCAAGCGAACCGATGGAAGTGGAGGAGGCGGAAATGCCAGAGATGTTAAAACCGCTGTTGTTCGTCACATCCGTGGCGGAGCTCAGCGCACCATTGCCGCTGAGGACGACCGTGCCGCCGTTGATCTGGGTGGCACCGGTGTAGCTGTTGCTGCCGGTGAGCGTCAGGTTGCCCGCGCCGTTCTTGGTGACCGAACCGCCCGAACCACTGATGACCCCGGCGAAGCTGGCGCCGGTGCTGTTGCCCGCGCCGAGCGTCAGATTCTTCGAACCAAGGACAATCGAGCCGGTGCTGTTGCCGGAGAGGGAATTGACCGAGGTCGAGGCACCGCTCAGG
This sequence comes from Candidatus Methylacidiphilales bacterium, assembly GCA_033875315.1. Lineage (NCBI taxonomy): Bacteria > Pseudomonadati > Verrucomicrobiota > Methylacidiphilae > Methylacidiphilales > Methylacidiphilales bacterium. The sequence continues at coordinate 7,234 of JANRJG010000039.1, read as the reverse complement.
CCGGAGATGTCGAAACCGGCATTGGCGTTGACGTGGGTGCTGTTGGCGATGGAGCCGCTGCCGCTGAGGGCCAGGGTGCCCCCGTTGATCGTCGTGTTGCCGGTGTAGGTGTTGACTCCGGAGAAAGTCTGGGTTCCTGCCCCAGTCTTGGTGATGGCCACAGTGCTGTTGGATCCGTTGCTGATTTGACCCGAGTAGGTCTGGGAATTGCCGTTGTTGATGGTCAGGGTGCCGGTAGCCGTGGTGTTGCCATTGAGGGTGGTCACGTTCCCACCGCCGGAAAGCGAGTAAATTTCGATGCTCCGCGTGGCACCTCCACCATCAGCCATGTTGAATATACCACCCGTCTGCACGGTGAGCGCGGGGGCGTTCGTGCCGGATCCAAAAGGAGTTCCCGTGCCGAATGTGGTGGCAACATTGCTGCCGATGATCAGTCCCGCATTGTTGGTGAAATTGGTGGTCGCTCCGATGGTGAAAACCGAGTAATTTCCACCGCTGCTCGTGGTCTGGATGCTCAGCGTGCCATTGCCCACGACCGGGGTGGCACCGCCCGTGATCTGAATGAGACGGAGACCTTCCTGGCCCGAACCGAAACCCGAGGCATTTTTCGTCAAGGTGATGGTCCGGGTGGTGTTGCCCAAATCCCACTGGCCACCGACCTGGAGGCGGTTGGAGGAGGGCCCGGTGCCGATCGTGATGTTCCCGCCGAGATCGATGCGACCAGCAAACAAATCCCTGCTGCCACCCGAGGCGATCAACGTGGCTCCATCATTGAGGGTCAGGTTGCCTGTGCCGGTGGCACCGGCAAGAATTCCGTTGGTCGCGTTGGCGGTTGAGGAAATTCCCACAGCCAGCCGGGTCGCCCCTACCGTAGTCCCCCCGGAATACGTCGAGTTGCCAGCCAAGGTCACCTGGCCGGTGGAATTACCGGTTATGTTAAGACCACCGCCGCCATTGACCACACCATTGACGGCAAAGGTGTTGCCGTTGTTGTCGAGGGTGCCCACCACCCCGCTGTTGACGAGGATGTTGCGGTTGGCATTCAGGGTGATGTTGGTCGTCTGGTCGCGGAGCGTGCCGTTGCCAGTGAACTGGATGTTGTTGTAGGCACCGGTGGGGGCCAAACCAAGGCTGGTGTCACCGGAAATGGCGAGCACACCGCCGTTGATCTGGGTACCGGTCGCGTTGAGGGTGCTGCTGGTCGTGCCGGTGTAGGTGTTCGAAGTGCTGGAGAGGATTAAAGTACCGTTGCCTTGTTTGACCAAGGTGCCGCCCGCCCCAAGGGTGCTGGTCAGGGCTTGGGCAATGGTGACGGTGCCACCCGCTGCCGCATTGATTGTGAGGCTGCGGTTTTTGATGTCGAAGGTGCCGCCGGAGAAGGTGAGGTTGCCACCTGCGGCCTGTTGGATTCTCAGGTCGCTGTCGAGGAACACCCCCCCGGTGAGGGAGTTGTTTCCGCTGGTGTTGCGCGAGTCGATGACGAGGTTGTTCGAGGTGTTGCCGGCCACGGAGTTGATCAGGCTGCCGAAGGTCACCCCACCACTGAGCGGGGTCAGGGCCAGGGTGCCGCCCTGGGTCTGGTTCTGGTTGGTGGTGGTGCCGAAGTCGCCCCCGAGGCGGATGCCGGTGGTGGAGTTGTTGGTCAGGGTGCCGCCGGAGAGGTTGAGGGTGCCCCCATTCATGATGTAGACATTGGCGGCGGTCACATTGGCCCCGCTGGCGATGGTGATGCTGGCGCTGCCGGTGGTGGCCAGCCACTTGCCCGAGGCCGCGACGGTGTTAGCGAAGGTGACATCGCGTCCGCTGCCGCCCCAAAATTTGATGCCGTTGACCGATGCGCCATTGATGGTCAGGGTGCCTCCGGAAAAGGTGATGTTTCCGTTGACGGCATTGATCTCGCCGAAGGGATTGGGCGGTGCGCCATTGTTGGCGGCAAAGGTGATCGGGGCGTTGATGGTGACGGAGCCGGTGCTCTGGTTTTCGATCTTGGAAGGGGCCCCACCGTTGTCGAAAAGGCTCAGGGTGACGTTGCCGTTCATGACCCAGGAGCTCGAACCGGTCCAGATGAGGGAATTCATCGACGTGATGTTGTTGTTCGTCGAGGTCGTCCCTTGGGTGCCGCCCGTCGTGAAGGTCAGGTTACCGTAGACTGGAGCCGCCCCGCCCCAGTTGTTGTTGTCGCTCCAGTTGGCATTGGCACCGTCGCCGGTCCAAGTGTTGCCGGCCAGCGAGAGGTGAGTCAGAGAACAGGCCAGCAGGGCAAAAAGAATGGTACGCTTGGCCGTTGGGTAGATTGGTTGTTTCATATTTTGTTTCCTGGCGGATTTCGGCAAATATTCTGTCTGACTTTTAACAACTGGGCTGACTGCCATTCCGAATCACCCTTTTTGGGTATGACCGAAAAGGCAAGTTTGCTCGGTAGTTAAATGTTGCAAGTGGTTTTTTTATATCTTCCAGCCACTTTTGTCAAAGGCTATGCCAGCAAAATGATTAAACCGTTCAAGCGCCATTATAGACACATAAATCATTGTTTATGTGATGCTTATGATCTTCCCAAAAATGACGTTTGTAGGACAGAAACGACCCTCGATCCCATTTTCATCCATTAAAATTCAGGGGTCTGCCAAAAGTCAGAACCGAAGCCTGAATCCATCAACGTGCGACGGAGAAATTCACCCATTTGGGTAGGAAACTGGGTTTCTGCGGATTGGCGCCAACGACGGAAACTGCCCATTTCCCCAAAGCGGAAGGCCACGACGGCATGAGCCAGGCAACCTGCGGCTGAAACTGGAGGATCTGGCATGGCCTGCAAAACCTTGGCGGCGTCGTCCGGCTTTTTTTCGGCCAGAAAGGTCAGGATGATTTTCAGATCCAGCAGATCGTCCTGACCCAATATGCCTGATTTGAGGGAACGAAAACCCTCGCGCGCGGCCGCTGTTTTTCCATCCAGGAGGTCCAGTTCGGCCAGATTGTAGCGGGACCAAAAATGGGCCGGACGGAGCATCACCGCTCTGAGGAAATAAGGCCGGGCCTCGTTGCGGCGTCCCCATTCGGTGAGAACAGCACCACAGAGATTGAGGATTTCGGCATCTTCGGTCGCCTTCAAAGGTCCGTCCAGAATTCCCCATGCCCGCTGGTAATCCTTGTTCTTGAAGGCCTCCACCGCCTGCCCGAAGGCCGCACTCTGGGCAGGGTTTTCCCTCGGGCAAAAGGCCGACAGCCGGATCATGAAATAAAAAGGTTGGCCGTGCAAAGGGCCTATGCAGACCGGGCCGGCGGAATCCCCTCCTGGAGGACTCAAGAGAAGCACGGATAGCAGCGATATTGCCCACATAGAAAAACAAAAGGATGCCTCAACGGGCCCATCTCCGATCAAGGCCCCGGCATAAAAACAACCCCGACCCTCACCGGGCCGGGGTTGTCGGAATCACCACAAACACAACTCGGGGATCAAATCTTGGAGGAGCGGCGCAGCCAGGCCAAACCCGCCATGCCAAGGGCCAACAAGGCATAAGTGGAAGGTTCCGGAATGACCGTGAAGCTGGCGATGTAATTGGAACCGCCATTGTTGGAGAAGCGGTCGCCCTCGTTGGTGGTGGCCCGGTAGAAGACTTCGACGTTGTAAAGGCCGTTGGTGGATATTCCGGAAAGCAGGTTGCCCAGGGTGGCGGTTGGATTGACGCCCCAATTCTGGTCGCCGCCACCGCTGGCCGTGTTGCCCGCGGCCGAAGCAAAGGAGGCATTGGCCAGGAAGCCCCCGTTGACGAGATTGAACGAGCCCGGAGTGTTCCCCTGTCGGTAAACCCGGTATTGCAACTGGATACCCGTCACGTCTCCCGCGCCACTCTTGAATGTTTGCACCTGGAAAGCGGAGATTTGCAGGGTATCCAGGGTGTAGTCGAAGGTGCCCAAGTTGGCCCCCTGGAAATCCTGGATGTTGTTGGTTCCCCACTCCTGGGTGCCATACCAGGAATTTCCCGCGCCATCGGGGTTGATGCCGATGTAGCTTCCAAAGACACCGGTGGCCGCAGGCAGCTGAGGCGTCCAAGCGAGGAAGGCGAAGAGAAGAGCGAGGAGGTTCAGGTTGGTTTTTTTCATGGTGGATGGGTTGATGTGAATTATTCGATTTAGGAAGAACTGCGGGAGCGATTAAGCGAGCAACGCAGCCCGGCCAACACCACCATACCTCCGAGGAGAAGGGCACCGGTGGAAGGCTCGGGGACCACACTGAGGTTGTTGAAGTAAAGATTGTTGAGGGCGTTGCCGTCGTCGGTGGAACCGACATACAGACGGAAGCCGGTCAGGGCGGAACCCACCGTCACATTGCTCGTGTAAAGATCGGAGCCGCGCTGGAGTTGGACAAAAAGATTGGTGGCAGAGGTCTGGGTGGCGGTCAGGCTGAAGACCGAAGTTTGGCTGTAGGCCCAGCTTTGACCCGCGCCCCCTGCGGAATAGGTGTCGCCGCCGACATTGAAATTCCACACCTCCGAGGAAAAACCACCACCGTTGAACAACGAGATGCCTTTGTTGCCGTTGCGGAAGGCGATGGCCAGATTGATGGAGAAGGAATTACCAATGGCCAGCGCGGTGGACAGCGAACGCTCGGCGTTGGCATAGGTCAGGCCAGCCGGATTGCCGAACATCCCGAAGGAATTGCCCGAGGTGTCCGTGTTGCCGAATCCGTCACCCACGCTGCTGGCCCTGAAAAATCCCGTGCTCCCATTTCCGGAGGTATACAAATTCCAAGCCCCGAATCCTGTTCCTCCATTGGAGCCACTGATCCAGGAAGCATAATTAGAGGCGTTGTCGGAAGCCACTTGGGCTTTGACTGGTAAAACTGCCAGAAAGACGATGCTTGCGCTGAGCCAAAATGTTTTCATCCGTTTTATTGACCGCCAGCGAACCAGGGTGAAATCCCCAGAAGTAACGGTCACTATCTTCTATAGGCTTAAGCATTTTTACTGTCAAAGGTCTTGCGCCACAGAGTCATTGAACAGTTCAAGAAAATGTCCGCGTCCCGCAGTTGCCCCTGCCCGCGCCCTCAAGCATAGTGTCGCACTTGATGAAATCGCCGCTCTGGCCCACCCTGCTTTGCCTCACCCTGTTCACATCTCCCCTGAGGGCGGAAGAAACCTTTGCCGAGGTTCCCGCCTGGGCGCGCGACGCCATCTGGTACCAGATCTTTCCAGAGCGCTTCCGCGATGGCGATCCGGCCAACAACCCCACGCGGGATTCCCTGGTCTGGCCCATCCGTCCGGGTCGCGATTGGGCCATCATGCGATGGACGGCCGACTGGTATGAACGTGCCGCCTGGGAAAAAGCCATGGACAAACCGGGCGATACCCAGCCTGCCCAGACCTTTTACAAAAACGGCATGCTCGACCGCCGTTATGGCGGAGATCTCCAAGGGGTCATCAACAAGCTCGATTACCTGGCCGAACTCGGAGTCAACGCCCTCTATTTCAACCCTGTCTTCTACGCCCGTTCGCTGCACAAATACGACGGGAACAGCTACCACCACATCGACCCCTACTTCGGACCGGATCCCAAAGGGGACCTGGCCCTGATGGACCAGGAAACCGCCGATCCCGCCACCTGGCACTGGACCCAGGCCGACCAACTCTTCCTCAAACTGCTCAAAGAAGCCCACGCACGCGGCATCCGTGTGGTCATCGACGGGGTCTTCAACCACTCCGGCCGCGACTTCTTTGCTTTCCAAAACCTGCGCCAGAAGCAGGAGGCCTCACCCTACAAGGATTGGTACGAAGTCCTGGCCTTCGACGACCCGGCGACGGCTCGCAATGAATTCTTCTACCGCGGATGGTGGGGGCACAAATCGCTGCCCGTCTACGCCGAGACGCCCGATGGCCGGGACATGCATCCCGACCCCAAGTCCTACATTTTCCAAGCCACCCGTCGCTGGATGGACCCGGACGGCGACGGCAACGCCAAGGACGGCATTGACGGCTGGCGATTGGACGTGGCCGACGAATTGCCCCCGAAGTTCTGGGCCGACTGGCATGAGCATGTTCGCCGCATCAACCCCGCAGCCTACACCAGCGCCGAAGTCTGGAGCAACCCCTTGGAACTCATCCACCGCGGCGGCTTCACAGCGGCAATGAATTACCATGGATGCGCCATCCCTGTGAAAGGCCACCTCATCGACAACCACATCCCTCCGTCGCGTTTCGCCGCCATGATCGACGAGCGCCGCAAGGCCCTTCCTCCTGCCATCGCCGCAGCCATGCAAAACCTCATCGATTCCCATGACACCGACCGCGTGGCCTCGATGTGTGTGAACGGCGAGTTGATCAAATACCAGGATCCTAACCATATTGACTTCAACACCAACAACAACGCCGGATCGTCCAGCCATCAGCTGCAAAAGCCGAACGAACGCCAGCGCGCCATCCAGCGACTGGTGGCCCTCTTCCAAGTCACCTTCGTGGGTGCTCCCATGTTCTATTACGGGACCGAAGCCGGCATGTGGGGCGGCGGCGACCCCGACTGCCGCATGCCCATGGTCTGGGAAGATCTAAAGTTCGACCCGCAGACCCGCGATCCGCGGGGCAATCCCCGCAAACCCGATGATGCCAACTTCGAACGCGATCTCTTCCGATTTTACAAAGAAGCCATCGCCCTGCGCCGTAATACGTCAGTTCTGCGGGAAGGTGATTTTTCCGTCCTAGGGGCCTTCGACAAAGAAAACTGCCTGGTCTTCCTCCGCCAGTCAAAAAATGCGGCCGCCGTGGTTGCCTGGAACAGGAGTGACGCCACCCAAACGATCAAAGTGGAGATCCCCGAAAGCGCCCGCCCGTTGCTGCAGAAAACCGGACTGCTCTTCAGCAGCCGCAACACTGAAAAGGCCACCTCCTTCGAATTTGCCAACGGCAAGATGACCCTGATCCTGCCCCCATTGACCGGAGTGGTGGTAGGAAATAAGTGAGCTGTAGCCGCGATCGGTGATCGCGGTCTCCTTTCTCCTCTCCCCTTCCAGCCCCCGCGATGACCCATCGCGGCTACAAGACACCAGATTCCTTCTTGTTCTCCTAACACACACTATTTAACCTTGGGTGTGGCGGAAAAGAAACACCTTAGAGCCTATCCGGATAACCCCCGTGGCCCGCGTGATGAGTGCCACCTGCCCGGGCCCGAGGAGGAGCGACCGCGCATATCGGGACGAGATACGCAAGGAAGAGACGACGAAGGGGGTGGGCAGGTGCCGCCATCACCC